>JBAXBD010000049.1:0-16983 GCA_037142165.1 Schlesneria sp.
TTCTCGGCTTTTCGGACTGGTGAGCATCAAATAGAGAGATTCTGGCGTCGTTACAAGAATATGTGGCGGACGTCTCAACAGCGTCGCTCGCTGAGAAGAAGTCGTGTCACCTGTGCGCAGCCCAACGCGAATGGGTGGCACGTTTAACCCCATTTCTTCAGCCAAGGTAAGGATCTCAGCGAGTGGTTGTTCCAGATTCCGGTGCATGTCGTTCGACAAGGCGCGAAGTGGCGAAATATAGATAACACGAATCTGGTTTGTGAGATCTCCCTGTTCAGATTCCTGGAACAGTCGATTGATCGCTGCAAGGAATGCGGTCAGCGTCTTACCGCTACCTGTGGGAGCGGCAATGAGGATATCTCGACCTGCGACGATCTGCGGCCAGCCTTGTTCCTGAGGCTCCGTTGGCCCGGCAAATCGGTTTTGAAACCATTCCTGGATGACGGGATGGAACAGTTTCAAGGATGTTCTTGTTGATTTCTCAACGGCGTCACAGACGTTCGTCATACTGACAGTGTCCAACCTTAACTGCGTTGCCTGTTTGCCGACTGTTCGAACTAGGCGCGGGGAGAATGACTTCGATACCCTGATGGAAACAAACTCGGGTCTCGCAATCAAACGATCCTGCGACCATTCTAGCTTTCTCTAACACTGATCGACCATGCTAAAGAATATTCCTTCGGTTATTTCCCCTGAGCTGATGTCAACACTGATGAGAATGGGACACGGCGACGAGATCGTTCTCGCTGATGGAAATTTTCCGGCCGAAAGTTGTGCTCACCGCTTGGTGCGTGCCGACGGTCACGGAGTCGTCGAGTTGCTGGATGCGATCATGCTTTTTTTTCCGCTGGATTGGTTTGTTGATCATCCTGCGAGTGTAATGCAGCCCGTCGACGAAAGCGCCATCGACCCGCCAATCTGGACTGAATACCGACGAGTCCTCGCCCGCCATGAAGGGCGAGAAGTTGAATTGCGACCGATTGAGCGTTTTCGATTTTATGATTTCGCCAAATCTGCGTATGCAATTGTCGCTACGGGTGAAACGGCAATCTATGCAAATCTGATTCTGAAAAAGGGAGTTGTCATCGGCCATGAAAACTGAAGCCGTACTCGATGACATCCGCTCGCGAATCGAATCAGGTTATCCACTCTTGTTTCTTAAGACGGCGGAGGAAGACCGCTGGGAACGGGAGTTGGCGGAACTCGCACTTGAGATTGAACGCGGTCTGGTGACGTGGACGATTACGCGAGGCCTTCAACCTTCGTTATCCGGTGAAACGCAGGACGAACCGTCTGCGGCGCGATTGCTGGTTCAGTTGAATGAATATCCTGAGGACCATCTGTTTTTGGTTAAGGATTTTCATCCGTATCTGGCCGATCCTGTGGTGCTGCGGCAGTTGCGTGACTTGCTGCCAGATTTGATTGCGCAGCGAAAGACGCTGCTGCTTTTTGGTCCGGTCATGAAAGTTCCGCTGGAACTTGAAAAGGATTCTGTTCGGATTGAATTGCCACTCCCTGCGTATGAAGACTTGCGCGAAGAATTTGATCAAACGATTGCGGAAATCCGCGGAATTGATGCCGACGCACTCGAGCTGAACGCAGATAATGAAGACCGGTTGATCAAAGCAGTGATGGGACTGACGGCTCAAGAGGCTCGCAAGGCGTGGATGCGCGCATTGCGTGGTCGAAAAGAATTAAACGACGACGTTTTCACCACGCTGATTTCTGAAAAGAGAACGCTCGCGTCAGGTTCAGATTTATTAGAGTTTTATGATCTCGATGAAAACGTCAACGATATCGGTGGGCTGGATCAACTGAAAGATTGGATGTCGAAACGTGCCGAAGCCTATTCGCCACGCGCACGAGAGCAGGGGATTCCGCTTCCCAAAGGGATGTTGCTCTTGGGGGTTCAGGGATGTGGAAAAAGTTTGACCGCCCGGGCCACGGCTCGATTGCTCAGTTTTCCGTTGATGCGACTGGATATTGCGGCTTTGCTTGGCGCACAGCGAGGTGAGTCCGAAAAGAATATGCGAAGCGTTTTGAGCCTGGTGGAATCGATCGCGCCGGCGGTTTTATGGCTGGACGAAATTGAAAAGGGGTTTGCCGGTGTCGAAGGTGACGGCGCCGGGGCGGCCGATGCAACTATGTTGCGTCTTGTTGGTACTTTTCTGACCTGGATGGCGGAAATCCAGAAGCCTATTTTCGTCGTGGCGACAGCGAACTCGGTCGAAAACCTCCCTCCGGAAATGCTTCGTCGTGGTCGGTTCGACGAGCTCTTCTTTGTTGACCTTCCGAATTTTGAAGAGCGTAAACATATCCTTGGTATTCATCTGAAAAAACGTGGCTGGAAGACAGACCAGTTTAATCTCGATGACCTCGCTCGCCGGGCCGACGGATTCAGTGGTGCTGAACTCGAACAGATCGTTGTGACCGCTTTGATCGACGCGTTTGGGAATGGACGAGTTTTGTCCCAGGAGGAATTGGAACGTGCATGGCGAACGACAGTCCCGCTTTCGGTAACAATGGAGGACAAGATCTTTGCCTTGAGAAATTGGGCACAAGATCGATGTCGACGCGCGACTTCTGATAGTCGCGTCACGGCCATGCTGGAAGCAGAGCAGAGGATCGACACGACACGTTTGCCCGATGACGACGAATTCGTTCCATTACCGCCGTGGGCTCAATTGGCCGCTGCCGGCCAGCTGAAGGCGGGAATCGTCGAGTACATCCGTAAAGACGGTGATGTCTTGTTTCCAAAACTCGTGGAAGCGATGGAGCCCTACATGGAAGTCACGGGTGACCAGGGACTTGCTGTCCGGTCCAATCCGAACACTGTGTTGTGGGCGGGGATGAGTCAGCCTCTGTGCGAACTGATCTGCGAACTGGTTTCTTCTAAGCGAATTTACGTTCACCCGACAGAACTTGACCGCTATAAGGAGATTCAAAAGGGAGTTCGATTGCCCATTCTCAAGGAGCCAACCGATGAAAAGGTTTCACGCGCGGCATGGCTTCCTTCGTCCTTGAGAACAGCCCCTCACCAGGTCCACAGTGCTCGATTGTCTCGGATCGGTCGGATGAAGTTAGGGGGAAGTTAATTAACCCCTGGAAACGATTCAGCCCGGCTTATTGCTACAAGCCGGGCTGAGAATCTCTGGTCGAATCGAATCAAGAAAGCTGGAACACTTCTGTGTTCAAGACAAACGGAAAGACTCGGGTTGGTTGTCGTGGTGAGCCGATCTTGTCGGTATAACAAATCTGTGCAGCCCGGTCCGCGGCGAACTGAAGCGTCGTGAATTCAAGGCCACAATAGAATTCGGTTCCCACTTCTGCAGCGACGTCAGCAAAGACTTCGCCTGCCGATGCCGCATGACGTCGAACGCCGTGAATGCTGTTCTCGCGAACCTTCACACCGGCTGCCGAAAGCTTGACCAAACCTTTGAGGAAACGCCCAACAGTGCAATCATTACCGGTCGTTCTGAGCAATCGCTCCCAGTCTTCATGCGATTCCCAATAGTAGCCGTGATTAAAATAATCGAGCGCCAAAAGGTAATGCCGGTTCTCAGCCCAGTTTGCTGCTGTCAACATTTTCGGAGCAGGCTGTTTTCGCTGATAACTATGACCACGGGCATCACGATAGGGATGTGGCGTATCTGTTCCAGGAACATAAGTGTAAGCTGGAAGCTCGGTTGAGGGCAAAAGGCGTGGTGCAACCTCGGTCGGGGGTGTAATCATCATTCGACTTTTCGATTCGGTAACTTCGGACGTGCGTCCGGCTCGTGCTTGTTTAGCGGCTGTGGCCATCAACAAAATCCCCCCATCAAAGTGTCCAACAATTATTGCGCGGCGCGGACAACAATCCAGAGATTGAACTGTAATCTAATCTGCCACGAACGACTTCGACACAGAAGTCGTGTTCCAACGCAATGCCAACTCGGATGTCTCTGATCGCGAGTGGATATTCCATGATTCAATGAACAGAATAACCATTCATTCACAAATGTGGAGATGAATCTTAGGAATTTCTTGAGAACAGGAAGAAATCCTTAAGATGAAGCCCGCAGACTCAGTTGTGTAGCTGATTGCTACAGCATAATCGCCATAAACTGTCAAGATTCTTTCTGTTTCACGTCATTTTGCGCAGTCTGTAACTCTCGTTTAATCCGCGCGACGACCCCCCGAAAGCCCTGTTGTCGTGTCATTCCCAAAATGGACGCCAAGCCCAAATGAGCGACCATATCGTCCGGAAGATCAAGACATTCTGTCACGGATGTTCCCTGCATGCCGCAAACCAGAAGTGCGACCAGCCCGCGAACTGTCGGTGACTTTGCGGGGACGTCTGCCTCCAGAAAAACGCATCCGGTGTCTACCTTAACCCACAAATGGACTGGGGTTTGACATTCTTGAATTCGACAATCTTCCGGAAATGGTTCCGCAAGTTTGTCAGCGGAGACTGGCGGAAGTTCATTCGCGAACTCAACGAGCCATTGCAGCTTTTCATCAGGCTCCAATTCATCCAGTTCCACCATCAGTTCATTGAGACGCATCAGAACATGGTCCTCTCGTTACGATTGCCGGGTCTGTCAGAGAACTTTTGAGGGTTCCGATCTCGCAATTTTTGGTTCCAGAGCATCAATGCAAGTTTTCAGTCCCAATGATCACCAGAAAACGGAGATCTTCAAGTCTGTTGTGGTTGAAAGTCTCAACTTGATTGATCAAGATGCGTGGATGAAATCACATACCCACCTCCCATTTGCCTTGGTTTTTGTTGTCTTGTTGTTGGTGCTTGCCGGCAACCGGTTCGGTGTTTTTTCATCACCGGTATCGGCCAACCAGGATGTCTCCAAAACAAACATCGAAATTCCTGCGACCGATGAAGGACTTCCAGGAACAGGCCCGATTCGACGCGCCGATTGGTTCCGCAGCCATTGGGCCAAGCGACGAGGCGAATGGTCCAAACGAGGCACTGCCGATCAAAAATCGGTTGTATTCCTCGGGGATTCTATCACAGAGGGTTGGGGTGACGACCTTGGCGGTACTTTCCCAGGTGTCAAAGTCGCGAATCGCGGAATCAGCGGAGATACGACACGAGGCATGCTCGTTCGATTGCGGGACGATGTGCTCGCGTTAAATCCGACTGCCGTCGTGATGTTAATGGGGACCAACGATCTTGAAGAAAAAGCCGCACCCGAAACGATCGCAGGGAATGTGAAACTGATTTTGGCCGAACTGAAGAAGCATGATCCCAAGATGCCGGTCATTCTCTGCCAGGTCTTTCCAAGCTCCGCCACGAAGTCGCGCCCGGCTGACAAAATCAAAGAAATTAATCGATTGTACGCGGCTGCGGTGAAAGGTGACTCTCGAGTCACGCTGATCGAAACATGGCCGTTATTCGCTAACGAACAGGGTGATGCCAAGGAAGCGGAATTTCCAGATTTATTACACCCGAATAAAGCAGGATACACCAGGTGGGGCGCGGCTCTGCGACCGATTCTCGCGACGCTCGATTACCTTGAAACCGCAGACGATGAATTCAACTTTGAACCCGGATTCGAAATCCTTTTCAATGGAAAGGATTTTACAGGTTGGGGTTTTCGGGATCAGAAAACGATGGAATCTCGAGGAAATTTCGACGGAAAACTAACGACGACTGACGGTCGCTATATTGCGAAGCATGGTCGCGTCGTCGTTTCGACACCTCCAGAAGGACGACGAGTCCAGCAGCTTTGGACCACGCGCGAATTCGCAAAAGATTTCGTCCTGAAGCTTGAATTCCGCGCAACACCGAACGCTGACAGTGGTGTCTTCATTCGGAAACCTCAACTGCAGTGTCGCGATTACCCACTGGCCGGTCCTTATAAAAACCTCAAAAACTACCGTCCACAAGATTGGAACGAACTTGTCGTGACAGTGAAAGACAATGTTGCCCACTGCACCTGTAACGGCGAAGTCCTTGAAGCGTCACTCGCTTTGCCACCCAGCGGCCCGATTGGTCTCGAAGGGGATAGTGGTCAGATGGAGTACCGCCGAATCCGGTTGAAAGAGCTACCCTGACACAGCGGTCTCACCATTGTGTTCGGCCTGGGTGACTGTCGCGAGATCGGTCTTGATGATGTTGGCTGATCTGATCGTGCGTTGGACGTATCTCAAAACCGTTATGGGTGTGGAAGTAACCGGGCATCGTCAAAGGAGGCACTCATGAAAATCGCAAGGTTCGTAGGCTTTGCTGGCGTTTTGATGATTGCTTTCGTTTTCTGTTTTGCTCAGGTTTCGTTCGCGAGCGATTCCCTGCAAGTCGGAGTTGCGGTGGTAGACATTACGCCTCCGGTCGGTTTTCCGATGGCCGGCTATTACCACGAGCGACTGGCGGAAGGGAGCATCGATCCGCTGAAAGCGAAAGCCATTGTTTTCAAGGATGGTCAAGTCGAAGCCGCGCTCGTGGTTTGTGATTTGATTGGAATTGCGCTCGATCTGTCTCTCGCCGTGCGCAAGCGAGCGTCAGAAATGACTGGCATTCCCGTATCGAATATTGTGATCACGGCAACGCATTCCCACACCGCGCCTGACTACATGAAGGAATTGTATTTACACCTCGGTAAAGAGAATAAAGATCCTTTACGAGCAGGTTATATCGACAAACTTGTGGCAGGACCGGTTGAAGCGATTATCAAGGCTCAATCGTCGGCGAAGCGTTCTGTGCTGGAATACGGATCAGCCAGACAGAAGTATGCCGTTTCATTCAATCGCCGATCGGTGATGCGCGACGGCAGTGTTCGGACCTGGATGAGCCACGACAATCCTGAAGTTGTTCGTGCTGCAGGACCGATCGACCCAGATATCGAACTGCTGACAATTCGTGACGAGACGGGGCAGGCGAATTGCGTTCTTAGCAATTTCGCTTTGCATCTCGATACCGTTGGCGGAATGAAATGGAGTGCCGATTACCCCTATTTTATCGAAAAGTCGCTCAGAAATTCGATTGGCTCAGATGTGGTCTCCATCTTCGCGACTGGCACCTGCGGTGACATCAATCATGTCGATCCGAAAAGTCGAGAACGGAATAAGGCCGACTTTATCGGCGATTCGATTGGCGGATCGATATTGCAGCAACTCCCGACTCTAAAAACGCTTAAAGAATCGACCCTTGTGGTGAAATCACGAGTCGTCACACTTCCCTTGCAGGAAGCGTCGAAAGAAGAAGTCGCGTCGTCCGTCGTGATACTTCAATCGGCTCGAAAAAAAGAAAAAGTCGAATTCCTTGATCATGTGACCGCACATAAAAAGCTGATGCTCGACCAGTTCCGACATCGTGATCCGTATGCCAACACGGTCGAGCACATTACATGGGGATTGAGCCGTTCGCTTTCAAATATTGGTGAATCGATTCCTGTCGAGGTCAATGTCATCGCGATTGGAGACGACGTTGCAATCGTCTGTCTGCCGGGAGAAGTGTTTGTCGAACTAGGATTAGCGATCAAACAGGGGTCCCCATTTACGACGACGATGGTGGTAGAACTTTCGAACTGCGTCGAAACCGTTTATGTTCCAACACGCGCCGCATACGCAGGAGGTAGCTATGAAGTCACCAATTCCGCGTTGAAGCCGGGCGGTGGGGAGATTCTCGTTGAAACGGCCCTTAGTCTTCTTCGTGAGGCAGCGACAGCTCGATCAAGAAGTGCAGTATCGAAGCCGAATTGAATTCCGATTTTTTGATTTCTATTCGGAACATGGCCAAAAACTCTTAGTGACATGACGAATTTGAATGAGTCTGGCCAAACATCTTCGTTCTTGTCTCGAAATTGAGAAAGAAAAGCTTGACGAATTTCTCAGGCTGAACCTCTGACGACTTGCTCGCTTTTCGAGAATCTCAGCCGTGCGCTCACGTTTCTCAGTCTTGGAGCGTATCATGTGCGACCTGTCGCAAACCGGTTGTGACAATGTGCCCAACGAACTTTAATGACTTCGGTGTTTCGATTGTCTCATCAATTCTGTGATCTGTCGCGCCCACCGAATCCTGCGGTCAAGGAAACTCGGTTGAAGTCCATTGTGATGTTTCCATTCGGGGCGTCAAACGGTCATCGCCCAATCGAACTGAGTCATGACGTGCGACGTCGTCTGATTGCGGTAATTGTTGGGATCATAACGCTCGGAGCGCATGCCGTACTGTTCGCCTCTGACAAGGCGCCGCCGGTACTTGGAAAACCTGTCGTTGGCTGGGACGGCAACTATGTTGTCGGACGATGGGCTCCAGTCTGGGTTCCGTTAACAGTTCAAGATTCTGAATCCATTTCGATGGAACTGACGGCTATTGACCCTGACGGCAATCGAGTCAGCTTCCTTTCGGCACCGGCTGACGTCCAACAGGGGACCCAACTTCTCGAGGGATTATTCAAAGTTGGCCGACTGGACGGAGAAGTCGCAGTCAGCGTTGGTGGGACAACACTACGAGCGATTCCTGATAAAGCGGACTGGTTGAAGTCGCCATTGGAGCCCTCGACTCGGCTGATTGTGACCGTGGGCGAACCGCGAGGGTTTGATTTCGAGACGAAAACGGCGAATCCCGGCCCCGGTATTAAAATCACGAAGATGAAAGCCGCTGAGCTTCCAACAAATCCACTGGCTTATGACGGCCTGACATCGTTAGTGCTGGCAGGCGCGACCGAGTTGTCCAAGGAGCGGTCAAACGCGATTCGTGATTGGGTTGCCTCAGGCGGTCGCCTCGTGATTTCGTTACCAAACGACTCGGCGACTGCACGTCAATGTTTGCTGGATTGGTCTCCGATTAAAGTGGGCGAAACACCCGAGACCGTTCGTGAATTCGGCAGCATTGAGGCGTATGCCGCCAAGAATATTCGAGTCCCGCAGACGGCTACGCTGTCGATACCAAGCCTGAAATTCGAGGTCGGGGAAATCCTGGCGGCCAGTCGATCAGTTCCTTTCCTCGTGCGTGCTCCATTTGGAATGGGGTCGGTCACCGTACTCGCACTCGACTTGACCACGAATCCACTGAGCGAATGGAAGGGTCTGTCATCGTTTTGTACCCGATTGTCAATTTCCGACGGCCGTCCCGATGCTTCTGAAAAGGGGATCAATAAAGGGACCCAGCTCAGTTCAACCGGCATCACCGATCTGGCGACTCAATTGCACGCGATCCAGGAAAATTTCGAGCAGATTCATCGAGCTTCACCATGGTTTGTGATGGGTTGCCTTTTATCACTGCTGGTTGTGATAGGTCCCATCGATTATTTGATCGTTCATCGAATTCTGAAACGACCGCATTTGACCTGGGTTACGTTTCCTTTGTCTGCTGCAATCGCCACACTGCTTGCCTCCTCATTTGCCACGGCGTCCAACCAAATGTCGTATCGCGCAAACCAACTGAATATCGTCAATGTTGACGTCGCCAGGGCTTCGGCTCATGGGCGACATTTTGTGAATCTTTACAGCCCCACAACTTCACAAACATCAATCAATATTCAACCGGTGTCGTTGATTGCCGGTTCAAGCGTGAAGCCAACGGCTCGCGTCATCTGGCAGGGAGTTCCAGAATCAACATTTGGTGGAATGTTACGGAAAACGGGGCTTGAAAATGGTGCCCAATATCAGCAGCAGCCCGATGGTGAACTGACGGAAGTTCCTCTCCTGCAGTGGAGTTCAAAGGAACTTATTGGCGAAAGCGTGCAGTCGGTAGAAGGATTGGTTGACTGCAATTTAAAAGCCTCGCCAACAGGAAGTTTGTCAGGCACGGTCTTGCATCGGTTTTCATCACCGATTGAAGATTGGATGCTCGTTTATCAGAACAGAGTCTATCGCCATTTAAAGGCTCGAGACGATGCCCAGTCCTTACCACTCCCTCCAAAGCAAGTCTGGAGGGTCGAACAACCCGGCGTGTTTCAGCGGGAACTGCGACCCTTTTTGACAGGAATTTTGACGATGGCGACAGACCGCTTCGGGTCACGTTCGTCGGATGTGGTTCGTCAAAAATCAAATTACGACCCCTTGTCACGAAATCCGCTGGAACTCGTTCGTATTCTTACTTTCCACTCGGAATTGGGTGGCGAGCATTACACGGGACTGACAAATCAACTCTTAGACGATGAGGATTGTTCACATCTGCTGAAACTCGGTCGAGCAATCTTGTTTGGAAGGCTTAGCCAATCACTGGCATCGATTCAACACGAACACCAACCATTGGAGCCAGACCGTGAAACGTCGTTTGTACGACTGATCCTTCCTGTTGCAAAATCTGGTGAAGTGATGAAAGACTTGAAACGAGTCCTTCCCGAATGACGAATGCTACTGCTTTAACTTTTGTTTCGTTCCAACGTAATTTTTATTTTGATTTGACTGACGCTCATGATTGAAACTCGCCAACTCACTAAACGCTACGGCCATCTGATTGCAGTCAATGAGATCAATCTTTCGTTAAAAGAAGGAGACGTTTTCGGCTTTATCGGTCCGAATGGATCAGGTAAGACGACGACGATGCGCATGATCGCAACGTTGCTGGCGCCAGATTACGGCGAGGCCTACGTCTGTGGGAAATCGATCTACAACGATCCGCGCGAGATTCGTCGGCTTGTCGGCTACATGCCCGATTTTTTCGGGGTCTACGACGATATGACCGTCATTGAATACCTCGAATTCTTTGCGTCAGCTTACCGCATCAACGGCCCGAGTCGTCGAAAGGTTTGCGAAGAGAAACTCGAACTGGTGGATATGGCGTTCAAGCGGGATGCCATGGTCAATCAGTTGTCCCGAGGTCAGACCCAACGAATCGGACTTGCGAGGACTTTGCTGCATGAACCGCAAGTATTGCTGTTGGATGAACCGGCGAGCGGACTTGATCCTCGTGCCCGGATTGAAATCCGCAATTTGCTGAAAAAACTTGGTGAACTGAAAAAAACAGTCATTGTCTCCAGTCATATTCTGCCAGAACTCGCGGATGTCTGTACCCGCGTCGGAATGATCGAAAAAGGAAATCTGATCGTTGACGGCTATGTTGATGAAGTCATGCGAAAGGCTCGGCAACAGATCATGCTCCAGATCCGCGTGAAGGAAAACATGGAAAAGGCTGCGGCGCTACTGCAAAAACATGACTTGGTCTCCAATGTCGATATCGTCAAAGGGACGATCGATGCGACGCTGAAGGCCGATACATTCGACTACAGCTCAATTCCCACGTTGCTGATCAGCGAGGGGTTTCAATTGACGCTGTTCCGCGAAGAAGAGGTCAACCTCGAAACCGCGTTTATGTCGCTCACGAAAGGGCTCGTTCAATAAACTGGCAAGGATGCAGTCATGGGTAATTCTCCGATTCCACTCTCGTTAAAAAGTGATTGCACACTTCCGGATGTGATGCAATTGTTACAGTTTCTTGAGAGCGAAGGAACGTTTCAGTTCCCGACGCTCGCAAACGGGCTCTTCTCTGCTGCTGCCGGTGAGGGGGGCGAATTTGAATTGACCGGTTATCGGAATGTGTGGGTTCGTGACAATGTTCATATCGCCCATGCACATTGGCAGTGGGGCGAAACTGATAAAGCCGTTGCCGCGACAAAATCGTTGATGGCTTTCTTCAAAAAGTATCAACATCGATTTACGGACATTATCGAGGGACGCGTCGATCCTGCTGACCCAATGAGTCGTCCGCATATTCGATTTGACGGCGACCATCTGACTGAGCTCAGTGAAAAATGGTCCCACGCACAGAACGATGCAATCGGTGCTTTTCTCTGGCTGACTTCCCAGTTGAACAGTGAGTGCCACTGGACCAATTCGGAACTCGAACTGCTGGCGGATGTGGCGCGTTACTTGACTGCTATCAAGTATTGGAACGACGAAGACAGCGGCCATTGGGAAGAAGTCCGTAAAGTCGCCGCATCGAGCATCGGGGTTGCAACTGCGGGGTTGGAAGCCTGGGAAGCTCGATTTGGGCAATCGGCATCTCGGGAAGGTCGAACCGCTCTCGCGACGATCCTTCCGTCAGAATGTAATCAGACCGATGCACAGAAGAATCGGCGATACGATTCGGCGCTGTTGTTCTTGATCTATCCCTATCGTGTTGTCACCGGTGGGATGGCAGACCGCATCGTCGCCGATGTCACCGGGAACCTGATGGGAGAACACGGAATCCGGCGGTATCTTGGAGACTCATACTGGTGTGCCGACTACAAGGAAAAGTTGGCGGCCGACGTCAGAACGTCTGATTTCAGCGACAATCTTGCTGATCGTGACAAACTGCTGGAACCGGGCTTGGAAGCTCAATGGTGTCTTTTCGATCCGATTGTTTCGATTCATTATGGATTGCGGTACGAACAAAGTCGTGACCCTCAGGATCGGGATCGTCAAATCCTGCATCTGAACCGGTCCTTGAGCCAATTAACTCCTCCAGGCTCTCGATTCAAAGCCTATCGTTGCCCAGAGTCGTACTTCTGCGAACGGGGTCGTTACGTTCCCAACGACATTTGTCCGTTACTTTGGACACAGGCCAATCTCAAGTTGGCGCTGACTCATCTGATCCGTGAACTTCGTCAATCCTAGGAATCGTACCGATGCCCGCCGTTTACGATTGGCAGCATGTCGTCAGCGAACGAGATCTCGATGACCTGGGGCACGCCAACAATATTTCTTATCTCAAATGGATGCAGTCCGCTTCATTGGCACACTCCTCAGCACAAGGATGGCCGATCGAAGCGTACCGCACGCTTGGGCAGGGATGGGTCGTCAGATCTCATTTCATCGAATATCTGACCTCAGCGCGGCTCGGCGACGAAATCGTCGTGAGAACCTGGGTGGCAAACCTCAAGAAAGTCACGTCGCTTCGCCGTTACCAAATGATCCGAGTCGCCGATCAGGTGACACTTGCCAAAGCTTACAGCGACTGGGCGTTTGTCGATTTTACGTCAGGCGTTCCTAAGCGAATCCCGGCCGAAGTCTCTCAAGCATTTGAAATCGTGCCTGATGATCAATGATGGTTTTCTCGCTTGATCGTGAGGGTGAAATGGCAGATATCAATGTTTCGATCGATCCCGTTTCACCCGCCTCAAAATCACAACGTCGGGCAGTCCGATGGCGAATCATACCTGGGACATTTCTGGCAATTATGGCGTGCATTGGATCGGTTGGGATGCTGCTTCAACTTGCAATAGTCGTCTATTACAACATGAAGTACGGATGGATTCAGGTTGATCCAGATAATCCAACTCGAAGTCAATTAGCAGTCACTCCCGTTCACGTTCTCCAGTGGCAGTTCGCTTGTTGGGGATTCATTTCTGCAGGCGTCGCGTCTTACGCATGGTTCTATGGCCGTTGGCGAGTTGCATGGATCAGCACGTTGCTGTTTTTTCTGCTGGTGTTCATTTCGAAATCGCTGGATTCTGTGTGATTGAGGTTTTGAAAACGCCATCAATCCACACAAACCTCAAGTCGTATTCTCTTACATGCAGATGAGCAGTATCGTAACCTGATTCACAATCATTATTGCTTCCTCGCCCTGACATCACGTTCCAGGAGAAACAGCGATGTTCGGAGCCTTTGCGCTGCTGGAGCGGTCATTACGAGTTGATTCTCGGGCTTTGTCGCCGCATCTTGCTCGAATGGGACTGTTGGGAGCAATCTATTTATCGCTTTGTTATTCCCTGACAACCTCCTTCATGTTTGGTGCGCCCGGTCTCAGATTCTTCCAGGGAATTGCTTACCTCGATGCGACATTCATGACCTTGCTGGGGGTCGGCTTTTTTTCAACGTCCATCACTGAGGAAAAAGAAGAAGACACACTCGGCTTGATGTTGATGGCGGGGATCAGCCCACTCGGGATTCTTGCGGGCAAATCAGGTGGCCGATTGTGGCAGTCGCTGTTGCTGATTGCTGTCCAATATCCCTTCGTCATACTTGCCGTGACGATGGGTGGTGTGATGCACACGCAAGTCTGGTCGGTAACCGTCGCACTTCTCGCCTATATGGTATTCCTCGCCGGCTTTGGCCTGCTTTGTTCGACGCTGGCGTCTCGAAGCCAGACCGCATCTGTCTGGATGGTCGTTGGTCTTTTGGTTTATTGCGTCGTACCAAGTGTCGCAGTGACATGGGCAACCGGTCATGCCACGTGGCTGCTCAACCAGCGTGGGACAACCCCTTCTACATCGCTCGTTTGGCGACTGATCGAAGGGATCGGAGATATCTGTGTTTTTCTACAGATCGGAAAGATTTTGACGACCGGTTTTCATGAGACTGCCTGGAGCGTTCAGGTCGTCACCAACGTCCTGGCCGGAGTTGTCTGTTTCGCTTTGTCCTGGTTGTTCTTTGGTATCGCGACGCGCAGCCCGTCAACGGAAGCCAGTTCGCGTGGCCTTGTAACTCGAAATCGTCAGGTGCCGTTATTCTCCGCTGGACCAACCTGGAATAATCCATTTGTCTGGAAAGACTTTCACTTCGTTTCAGGCGGTGCCGGGATGTTGCTTGTTCGAGTGGCCTATTACGGCGGGCTGAGTCTTTTTGCATTAGCCATCGAAAACAAGAATGATGGCTATGCCATGTCATGGTTTGGATCGATCTTCTTACTGATCTGGGTTTCGGTGGCAATTGACGCAGCAAAAGTCCTTTCGCGTTCAATGCAGGACGAAGTACGTGGCCAGACTCTCGCCTCTCTGATGATGCTCCCTCGATCAGCGAACGGAATTGTCTACTCAAAATTCGCCGGGGCAATGCTGGGATGGCTTCCAGGCCCCATCCTCGGACTGATCTTCATGGTTGTCAGCCCCACCATGCGAGAAACCATAGAGCAGATGTTTAACGAGCAGAACGGCGCTAACAGTATTGCCGTTTTCTCTATGCTGATCCTCTTATTCGCATTGATTCCCCACTATGCTGCATTCTTCGCGTTGTACGTCCGCTGGGGCGCAGTCGCGCTGGCAATTGGCATGACGATCGGGACTTACTTCGTGCTGAGTATGGGGATCGTCATCATTATTTTCGTGACAGGTGGCCCCGGCCCAGGAGCGTTTCTGGACCTGCTTTTTGGCGGCTTCTCGTTTCTACTAATTTGTATCTGCGTCGCCTGCCACATTGGGGTTCTATTACGAGTTCAGGCGCTCGGTGCGAAGTGACAAATTAAGCAATCCGGCGCACCGGACGTTGGGATTTAATATATTGCTGATATGCGACGAGTTCACTATCCGTCTCATCAGCTTCAGCGTACCAGATATGCAACAGAGTGTTTCGGACCCGGTCCATCGGCGGAATTGTACTTCGACCGTGCCAGCTCTTGAGTCCAATGTCATTGAGAACTGAAAACGCATACGCATGGTTTGGAAGAAACGGCATTGTCTTGGCAATGTTAAATCCACGCGGCTCACGAAACAGATGCAATGGGTTTGCACTGCGCGTGTAGAATTCCGTCCCGACACCTGCCAGTAAATGATCAGTCGGAAACGCAAACTGCATCGTCACAATTTTTTCGCGAGTATCTGGATGAGGGGCGATCCGGTAGCCTTCAGTCTCACTATAGATCTGCCCGCGTGGGTAAGCGGGGATTTTTGTGAGATCCGCACAGTTAACTTTGAAACGGCGGCATAAGCCTTTCGAGAGTTTGAAAAAAATGGCGTCTCGGATTTCAATGCTGCCGATGGCGGCTCGCACTGTGGCCCAAAGCCGATGATCGTTCTCAGGCAACGACTCGAGCGAACTTTCGCACAGCGTCATTCGTTGCCGAGTGCTACCACCGTACTCGTTTGAATGATGTTTCTGATTTGCTTTAACAAAACATTCCTCGGGCGGGAAAGCTTCCAGCAAGTGTTCGTAGACATCGTCGGGAAAAATGCGTTTCAGCAAAATGTGCGGAAACGGATGATCTTCAGCAGGTGTCTCGTCGATGACGTTAAAACAGTGTTGCAAAACGCGATGGTACAGAGATCGATCGAGCAGCATCGACACGCTCCAGAAAGGAAAGAGCTGTGGGAAAGTAGTTCTACTTCACTGTCATCAAGTAAATTTAATGACATCGACCTTCAATGCTTTTTTCTTTAAAGAATTTCTTCTGCTCGTTTCAACCGGTATTTCCCGTTTCTGAATGAAAGCCGCTGACGCGGATCACGGTCAAAAAACAAACGAGGAACTGTATCGAAAGTAACGCGATCGACGGCAAATCCCTGAAATTGACGTCCGAATTCCTCGTAGCAAATTCGTCGAACTGGATCATCGCCAGCCAGATCAGCCATGGTACAAACATGATCCACAACCGAGCGGCTTCGCCGGAGTTTTTACCGGTCAGCCAGAGGAGTCCCCAAACGAATAGAATAGAAATGATGACCGTGATTTTTTCGGTCGTAAAGTGAAGCTCGGACTTTGTCAAATCGTCCCGCCAATGTGATCGACAAAGGACGCTCCAACAGGCGGTCAGGGCCAGGATGGCAACTGGCCAACCCGCCGCGAACGACAGTTCCAGCGGATTAAACAACAGCCACTTCCAGTACGTACGCGAGTACTGTTGATAAAATCCTGCATGATTCCGATAGTTCAGCAGCCATACATTGAAAATGTTGACGTTGGACGTGTACCACAGGCAAATCGAGGGAACGACGAAACCACATCCGGCCGCAGCAACACAGAGCCAATGACGAAATCCAATTGTCTCTGATTGATGTGTTCCTGCCGGATCGTTGACGGATAGGAAACCTTTCGCAAGTGGAAAGAGCCAAGCCTTTCCCAATGTCATCAGCGCCGCCACCAGTAACACCGGCAGAAATGCCAGACTGCAAAGTAAACCAATCCAGGTCATCAATCCGGCAAAAAATGCCGCAATAAGAGAGCGCTTATCCCAAGCTGTCAGCCACAACCACAAAATACTCAGACCCAGCAGCGGAAACATCGTATCCGACTTGGGGATAAAGATGGCCACCGTCGGAATTGCCGGCCACAATGATGCCCCGATCCATGCAGCCTGAATCGAACAGGTACGGCGGAGCAGGCCGTACAGGGGGATCACTGTCAATG
>JBAXBD010000050.1:0-16599 GCA_037142165.1 Schlesneria sp.
GGTGTATTTCTGCCCGTTCATTCGCGTCGAGGTCGGCGATCTGGCCACCGAAACCCGAGAGCCGGCACTTCCCTTCTTTAACGGAATATCTTGCGGCGGTCTGGTTGGTTCCCAGGAAAAATCAGACTCCGATCCAGCAACTGATGTTAGGCACGGCAAGGCGCGTCCATGCCGTACGCTGCGGAAGTGTGCTGGCGGCACTTTTCGTGATCGGGCTTTCGATCGTACGAATCGCGGGTCTTGAACGCGAAAAAAGGTTACGCAGTTATGTCAGCTCTGGCGTCTACGCCATGGAAAGCTGCCGAGGCGTTCTCGTCCCTGAAAGATTGAAAGACCTGAAGAGACTGCCGGAGCGGATGGTTGTCGAAACGCTTCGGAGTCGCTATGCGGTCGCCGAACCTCAGGGAAGGATGAAATTAGCATATGCACTGGCAAAATACGGCGACGTGAAGGTTCGTGACATCTGTTCGCGGATTGAAAACGCTGATTCCGAGGAAATCGATAATATCGCCGAAGCCTTGCGTGAGGCCGGGCCCGACTCAATCGAGGAACTGGAGCGACTCGCGGAACAAGCAACGAAAGAAACAAACTGGATTCACAAAACAAGATTAGCTGTGATCGCGCTGCATCTCGATCATGATCGGATTGCGCGCGACATGTGTCAGATTCAGGATCGAACAGATCCAATTCAGCGTACGATGTTTATCGAGACGTTTTCGGATTGGCATGGAGACCTCTCAGTTTTGGCACGCCATGTCAAAGCAGGCTCGGACGGTTCGTTGCAGTCAGGTCTGTGCCTGGGAATCGCGAGCATCCCGGAACTTCAGCAATCCAGTGATGTTCTCAGTGTGTGGAAACCGTTGCTTGAGGATCTGTATCAGCACGCGCAACAGTCCGTGGTTCACAGTTCTGCGGGATTAGCGTTGCGCAGATGGAAAGTACCACTTCCTCCGCTTGCAGACGATGACACAAATATTCCGGGCCGCGACTGGGTCGTGAATGCCGTTGGAATGACGATGCTGAAAATTCTTCCCGGGAAATTCGTGAAGCGAGAACACGGATTTTTGAACCCAAACCAGCAAAGTGTGGAGTTGACTCGTCCGTTTTTTCTGAGTGACTGCGAAATTTCCGTCAGTCAATTTCAGGCGTTCATGGACGATGCGGCATACCCGCCGGAACAGAAACCTGCCGGTTGGGCTGGCGTTGATCGAATGGTTAGCCCAGCTGATGACTGTCCCGTTCAACAGGTTTCATGGTCCGATGCCGTGCTGTTTTGTAATTGGCTCAGTAGAAAGGAAGGACTCGAACCTTGCTATTTACGGACAAACGAAAACGAGGCCGGTAACAATCCGAAGGAGGGGCCAGAAAACGACGACTGTCGATTGCTGTTGACTGGGACCGGTTATTGGTTGCCGACGCAAGCAGAATGGGAATACGCCTGTCGGGCCGGCACAACCACCGATTTTTCATCCGGCGACAATAAAATTTCCGTGCGAAAATATGCGGTGATTCAAGAGGAGAAGGCGGCCGCGAGTAGAAGCATGCTACCCAACGCATGGGGGCTGTTTGACATGCATGGAAATGTCTGTGAATGGTGTCATAATTGGTCCGAAATTTTTTCCGACCAGCCCGTCATTGACCCAGTTGGCCCAGAGAGAGGCCTCGGTCGAGTGTATCAAGGCGGAATGTTCAACGGCCGCCCTCAAATTGCGAGGCCGGTCCATCGCGAGCAATTGCAACCGAGCGTGCGAAACAGGAACATTGGCTTCCGCTGTGCTCGGTTTATTTCCAGCGGGCAGCCAGGGGCATAAAAGAAATCGGTCGAGTGCGAAGCGGGACCTGTAGGCAATGGATGCAATCGCGATCTTGCTGATGCGGAATGCGAGCGTTTTTTGACCCAGCGAATCCGCAATCAATGTACAAGCGACGATGGCGGTTGCCACAATGAGTTCGATGATCAGGACGCGGAGTGTCCCGCCCTGCTGGAATCGAATCGTGATGAAACAGAAGATCATGACGAAACCGCTCAGCCATCCCATCCATAAACGGCGATTGGACGTATCGGCTGTCGCAAAAGTCCGATCCCTGCCTCAATCGCTATCCCTGCCGCTCCGGATACGCTCCAACGTTTCCTTCAACTGCACGATAATCTCTGGATGTTGGGCCACGAGATTCGTCGTCTCTCCGAGGTCGGTCTCCAGATCGTACAACTGCGTCGGCTGTGCGTTCTTCGTAGCGGCTGCGGCACCTGGGATCAGCTTCCAGCGTCCCGATCGAATCGCCAGCCCGTTCGCGTGTTCGATGATATGGTCACGACCGACTTCGGTCTCGCCGAGCAGCGCCGAAGAGAGATCGCGGCTGTCAGGACTTGTCGTCGGATCTAGTTTTGCGCCGACGAGTTTCCCGAGTGTCGCGCAAAGATCGACCTGGCAGATCATTGCCGGTGAGTCACCCGTTTTCACCTTGCCGGGCCATCGAGCAAGAAACGGCACCCGCGTCCCTCCTTCATTAAGACTGTACTTGCCTCCCTTCAGCGGGCCGGCTGGCTTGTGATCGCCGAGCGATTCGACAGCCTGATCTTTGTAACCGTCGTCGAGTACCGGGCCGTTGTCGCTCGACAACAGCACCAACGTGTTGTCTGCGATACCGAGTTCGTCGAGCGTCCGCAGCACCTCGCCGACGGACCAGTCGAACTGAACCAAGGCGTCGCCGCGCGGTCCCATCGCGCTCTTGCCGACGAACCGAGGGTGCGGGACGCGTGGGACGTGAATGTCATGGGTGGAGTAGTAAAGGAAGAAAGGCTGCTTCTTGTGGCGTGTGATGAAATCGACGGCGCGTCGTGTGAAGACGTCGGCCATGTCCTCATCCTTCCACAACGCCGATTTGCCCCCCTTCATGTAACCGATGCGGCCGACGCCGTTGACCACCGCCATATTGTGACCGTGGCTCCAATCCAACGTCAGCGTGTTCCGTTGATCGACGCCGTTCGGCTCCCCAGGGAACGGCGACTTATAGCTGACGGAAATCGGATCGGCGGGATCGAATCCAAACACCTTTTGATTTTCAAGATAGACGCACGGAACACGGTCGCCTGTCGCGGCAAGGATGAACGATTCGTCGAAGCCAACTTCGAACGGACCAGGCGAGAGATCGCCGTTCCAATTCTGCCCGCCTGTTTCTGATCCGATCCCAAGATGCCATTTGCCGACGACACCGGTTCGCAGCCCGGCGTCTCGCATCAAACGGGGCAGCGTCGCCCTTCCCGGTTCGATAATTAGAGCGGCGTCGCCAGGAAGTACACCAGTCCCCTTGCGGCGGAAGGCGTATTCGCCCGTCAGCATGGAATATCGAGACGGAGTACACGTGGCCGACGAACAATACCCGGACGTGAACCGCCGACCCTCCTGTGCGAGCCGATCGACATGCGGCGTCTTGGCTCCTGTCCCGCCGTAGCAACCGAGATCACCGTAACCAATATCATCAGCATAGATCAAAATGATGTTTGGTGGCGCGGCCCACAACGTGCTTCCGGTAAGTGTTGCCACAATAAAAGCGAAAATTCTGAGACAAGGCATCCGAGAGTTCCTTGGAAAACGAGATGGTTGGAGCACGCGGCGACCGGTTCTGCAATAATTCAAAGTAGCGAATGTACCCGGTGACAGAAAGTTACTGCGGTTCTTCAATTGTAATCGTCAGCTTACATTCTGCTGACACGTTGTCCCCGAAATTGGTCACTCGTAAGGTCCAATAGCGATCACCGAGTTTTTTGATGTCGTCTCTTGAAATTTCCGCGTTGATCTCGAGTGCTTCTCCGTCAAGAGCATCCATCCGGGCCCAGTGATTTCGGTCTTCATCTTGACCCATGAAAAGGAGCATCACGGAATTTGATCCCTTATGCTCAAGGCGTGCATGGAATGATTTGGCATCCTTGAATTGAAAGTAACACGTCTTTTCAAACGGCTGATCGATACTGTCTCGAGGGGCCAGTGTAAACTCGTAAGTTCCTGGCTTCGTCACTTCCCAACGCGCCGTCGAGTACGTTTCGAGCTTGCGTTTCTGAAGTGCAGTGCATGCTTCACGAACCAGGTCGACATAGGCCGGCGTCCACTGCGTTGCCGGTGCCGGAATTCCAATCAAAATGCAGTTGCCTTGACGGACGATTGGTGCATAGTTCATGTCACTTGTCCAACGCGCGATCGGGTCGACAACGGATGCCTTTGATCCGCCTGTCGGTAGAAAAATAGCGAAGAGGTCCAGTTTCGCTGCATTCGGTTCGGAAGTTAGCTTTTCCTGCAGCACAAGCAGCGGCTCGGTATGTTTTGGCTCACCGAGCAACTCGCTTTTGACAATCGTCAAACTCGGCGGAGCCTCGACGCCGTGTGCACAGGCTCCGCCGTTGATCTCCAGGCCGAGTTGTCCGAAAAGCTGCGCCGCACCATATCCGACCCCGACGATCTTGCGTTTTTTAAGTGATTCGAGCGTACTCTTTTCGAGCTTCGGGAGATCTCGGGTTGGAAGTACCAGGATCAAAACCTCAGCATCTGACTCGATCGCCTGTTCTATTGTCTGTGCTTTGCCGAATCGCTCTCGCTTGCCGTTGCTGTAAAGCGCTCGAAACAGAGATGATGCAATCTCGGTGTCCACTTCGGATGCATAAACAACAAATCGAAGGGGGATCGTTTTGCCTTCGGCATCAGGATCGGCGGCAGAAAGTGAAACCACTCGAGCAATGATGATCAAACAACACGCAACAGCCGCAGCTTTCATTCGACAGTGTCCTTCGGGCCGACAGATGACAGAATCACGCACCTGTCAAAAGTAACGAAGCCCTCGGCGGAAGTCATCCCAGTCAACTTCCCACATTCAGACCGTTGCGCTCAAAGCAACAGGAACGGGCGAAATCTGTCACATCCGCCCCGGCACCGGTAGGAGTACAAGCAGCAATCTGGATCGCTGCACGGCATTTCCAAAAGGCAATTTTGCTACGCCATGCGGTGCTGTTTGACGTGGCCAGAATTCACTCGATGCTCCCCGCCCGTTATCGGCATATCCAACGAATGTCTAACGAGTTGATTGGTTGCAACCCCTTAGAATTACCAATACCATCGTCTTTTCGCTTCCGCACACACCGCCAAGTGACCACGTTTGTACGGGCAGTCGTTACCTTACTCATTCATTGTGGGCATAGTCTTGCGACAGATGTTTGCCAGAAGAATCGCATTTTCGATCCTGTTCCTGGCAATTTGGACCGGGGAAACATTGTCCGCCGGCGCTCAGAGCGAACCGACGTCGAAGGCAGCCGGTAATTCCGCCGACGAGGCTGCTGCGCAGAACACCAAGATTCGTTTTTCTCTGGATTCTCAATCAAAACTGGCCCCCTACCCATTTGTGCCGGAGCATTGGATTGACTTGCACCTGCGACTAGAAAACAGTGACGATTCATCTCACGAGTTGCTTTGCACTTCTTATTTTGAGGCCAACCCCAGTTTGCAGTACGGACGGCAGGTGTGGTTGCCACCACATTCCCGATTGACCTTGCCTCACCCGGCACTGATTCCTCACTTGGCTCGCGACAAGGCGACATCCATCAATGTCAGCTCATTGGTGATGGAACGAACTTCAGGTGCCGAAGTGCTGCTCAAGACCGATTCGGAACAGCTCCGGCACGATCGAACGCTGATGCTCACGCAGCCTTCGCGAATTACTGGAATTGTTTTCGGTGGCAGCGGAAAAACGGAGGTGCCGCAGGATGTGATCGACATTGTCATCGCCTGCCGAGTGACCCAACGACTGCACAATAAGGTGACAATCCTGGCAGATGATTTTCTGCCGACAGACGAGAACAGTCTGCGCTACCTGGATCATCTCGTGGTGGCCGACAATAGGCTGATCGATGACTATGCGGCATTAGCTGCGGTGCGCCGCTGGATGAATGGCGGAGGTCGATTATGGGTCATGCTTGACCGGGTGAAGCCGGAATTGCTGGAGCGATTGTTAGGTGATGATTTTCACGGCCATGTCGCCGATCATGTCAGCTTAACGTCGGTCCGAATCGACAGTGGACCGACATTCAAAAATCCCAATGGGGAAGCCGGCGAAACGTTGACCTTTGATGAGCCCGTCGACATGTCGCGTCTGGTCGTCACAGGCATGAAAGTTTTGAATACGGTCGATGGCTGGCCTGCCGCGTTGTCCATGCCGTGCGGTGAGGGAAGTTTGTTTGTCACCACCGTAGGGCCGCGGGCCTGGATCAAGCCGACTCCTCCCAACTCGTCTGAGGAGACTGACCCGCTGCTGAAATCAGCATACACGCCTCACACGCCGATGAAAGATCTCTCCACTCAACTTCTCGGCAAGCGTGAGCCACCATTGCTGATCAATGCAGAGATTGAATCCCTGGCTCGTGAATACATCTCGTACAAGATTCCGAATCGAACACTGATTACCGGAGCAATGGGGGGATTTCTTGCGATCCTACTTCTGCTCGGGACTCTGTTGTGGTGGCAGCAACGTCTGGAACATTTCGGCTGGAGCGGATCGTTGGTGGCGACACTGGCTGGCCTGGTGTTCCTGGGAATCGGTCAATCGAGCCGGCAGGGAATCCCACCCACCCAGGCCAGCTTCCAATTGACCCAGGCGATTAGCGGAACCGACGATATCCGCAGTCAGGGGGCTGTGGCTGTCTATCGCTCCGAACCGAGTCAAACTGCAATTCAAACCGACCACGGCGGCGTCCTTGAAACAGACATGAAAGGGATGGAAGGCGCGACGCTTCGGATGATCACGACGGATCTTCTGACGTTTCAAGTTGAAGGACTGCCACAACGGAGTGGCTTACAACTTTTTTCCGAGTCGACCTCTCGTTCGAATTTCCAACGGTACGAAGCCCGTGCCAGTTTGAACGCGACTGGAATTTCTGGGCAATTCATTGGAAATTTCAGTGCTGGTGCTGATGCGATGATCGCCACGCGGTTCGGACGCATCGGAGTGAGAATGCAGACTGATGGATCATGGTCGGGAGGCGTTGAGGATATCTTCGCCGCCGATCAATACCTTGCGGCGAACTTTTTAGGAACAGAACAGGAACGCCGCCGCCACATCCTTGAAATGTTGTTTGGCAGGAAGAACTGGAAGAACCTGCTGCAACGGCCGCAACTCCTGGTTTGGCTGAAGGAAGGGCCGGAAGGATTCACGTTTGGTGACGGCTTGACGCGTCAGGGTCAATCATTGCTCATTTTGCCTGTGGAGATCACTCGACCTTCGTCGGGGACTCTGATGCAGATCCCAGCTCCGTTAATGACGTTCGGTACGCGGATGCCTCCTGATGGAAGTGTGCCGTCTGGCTGTTGGGACGACAACCTGGGACGATGGCAGGAGCGCACCGGTCCCTGTACTACCTGGCTCAACTTTCAAATTCCGCAGGGGCTGCTGCCGGCGAAAGCGATGAAAGCAAACCTGACAATCAAGGTCTCAGGAGCAATTGACCGAATCGAAGTCCTCAGTGTCAAGAACAACGCCGTCGTCAGCCTGCAGAAGACGATGAATCCCGTTGGAACCATACAGATCGAGATCGCTGACGCCTCGGCTCTGGAACTTAATGAGGAAGGCGAATTGGCACTCGGAATCAGCGTAGATGATCCCGAGCGAGCTGCAACAAATAGCGACGTCGTCAATACCAAGATCGGAACCACGTCGGATTATTGGAAAATTGAATCATTAGGACTGAACGTCTGGGCGAATACCACAGAAACTTTGGAAAAAGAATGAATCATTAGCTTTCGAGACTCAGCATCGTGAAATGCAGACCGACTGGGAAACAGGGTTGATGATTTTGGCCCGCCATCAGCAGGCGGTTCGCGCAGGGCGACCAAGTGGCGGCAAAGGTAGGCAAAATGTTTAGCGCCTTATTACGAAGAGAATTAATTTCCTTTTTACGCCGTCGGCGAATGATCGCATTCCAGATTGGATTGGCAGCCCTGTTCGGCATGCTTGTTGTCATTCGATGGCCGACGGACGGCAATGCCGTGCTGAGCGGTCTACAGTCGCAACAGATGTTTCGTCTGTTCGCTTTTGGGCTGATGGCCATGCTGCTGTTGCTGTTGCCAGTGTTTCCAGCTACCAGCATTGTCAGTGAGAAAAAACGGGGTACATTACAATTACTGTTCAATACTCCGTTCGGTCCAACCAGGATTTTCTCGGCGAAATTGCTGGCCGTGATGTCGCTGGCAGTAATGATCCTCGCAATGAGTCTCCCAGCGGCAGCCGCCTGCTTCTGTATGGGAGGCCTGTCCTTGTTCGGCGACATCGGCAAGGTGTACCAATTACTGCTGCTAGTCGCATTGCAATATGCCGCGATAGGCTTGCTCGTCAGCAGTTACGCACAATCCGTGGATTCCGCGGTGAGGGTCACATATGGAATTGTGTTGTGTGTATGCGTTTTGACGTTAATCCCTCAGTATTTTTTCCAGGGAACACAGGGGCAATTGGCTGTTCTGAGCGATTATCTCCGATGTGCTTCACCTCTGGCGGCCCTGACTGTTGTCACGGGGACGACCAATATGGGGGGCCAGGGGCTGATGGCCAAAACGGATTTTTTGGGGCGATATACGATTGCTGCGTTGCTCAGCGCCGTGTCAGCTTCGATCTGGACGATCAGCCGGCTAAATCATCGGATATTTGATCAGTCCCGTGATGCCGGGACGATCAGCGACGATTTGTCGTCACAAGGCAAAGTTCTGCGGCGATTCTTCTTTCTCGTCGATCCCCAAAAGCGATCTGCCGGGATTCCTTCCTTTTTGAATCCCGTAATGGTCAAGGAATTTCGATGTCGCCGGTTCGGTCGACTGCATTGGCTGCTTCGGCTGGTCGCTGTTTGTATGGTCGCCTCGCTGGGACTCACCTATGCCACCACTGCTGGCACATTCGACTGGGGCGTCGAAACGATCGGCGCTATTATGGTGGTGCTTCAAGTTGCGCTGATTGTCTTGATTGCCCCCAGCCTGTCCGCCGGATTGATCAGTGTCGAACGGGAATCGGGTGGCTGGACTCTCTTGCTGACGACCCCCCTAGGTGTCAGGCGAATCGTCTGGGGAAAGCTCTTGAGCGCACTCATTCCGTTGATTCTGCTACTCGGTGCGACGATGCCTGGGTACCTGGTGATGGCCTACATCCAACCGGGCATGGCCCTGCAAGTGCAACGTGTTCTGATTTGCCTTGTGCTGACGTCGGTCTTCGCCATGATGATCAGTGCCGCAGTGGGAAGTTTCTTTGTTCGCACGGCGGCCAGCACTGCGGGGGCCTATGGCGTGATGCTGGTTCTTTGCGCCGCCCCCATGATGGTGTGGTTGGGACGGAACGCACCGTTCGGACACGATACCGTTGAAGCAGCGCTTTCGACGAGCTCGATTGGCGCGGCGCTCTCAGTGATACAATTCCCCGGGTTCGAAAACTACGAATTGATTCCCATGAACTGGTGGATTCTCGGGATCACTTCTGCCGTAGCGTTATTGCTACTTTTGGCACAGGTTTATCGTATTTCCAAACCTCAGTGAGATGTTTCGATGTGGTTGAGTCAATGGACGCGACGGTTGCTCGCAATCGGCATGTTCTCTATTTGCTGCGGAATCGCAACGCCGAGTGACGCGGAGATTCGGCCGGACTTCCTGATGGATTCTGATCCGAAGCTGAATGTTCCCGATCCGGTCAAGCACTTCAGTCCTGAACTCAAATCATTGTGGCTGGCGGCGCTCGAACGGCCTGAAATGGACATGCAACGACTGGCTGCCGAGACCATCGCGCGGGGGCATCAGTACGGTGTGCCAGATTTAGCAGAAGCCGTTTCCAGATTGGAAACAATTCTGCTGGCAGACAAATCTCTGCCGGCAACCCGCTTTGCCTCAGCACGCGCTTTGATTGTCCTGGAATCTCGTAACTCAAGTGAAGCGTTGTTCCGCGCTTCTCAAAAGTACGAAGCGGACTTGCGTCAACTGATCGAACCGGCGTTGGCGGATTGGAATTTCGCCCCTGCGATTCCCCTCTGGAAAGAACGCTTGGGAAAATCAGAGACTCGATCACGAGATTTGATCTTGGCTCTACGTGGATTAGCGAAAGTTCGAGAAAGGTCGTCGACATCAGACATGTTGGCAATCGTTCATGATGAATCCCGCAGCGCCGACGTTCGTTTGGAAGCGGCTGCAGCGGTGGGTCAATGCTCCGATTCTGGACTGGAACCCGATGCCGCTCGACTGGCACATGGAAAACCGAAACTGCTGTCGATCCATTCAATTTGTGCATGCCGATTATTGGCAAGACATGACAGCGAAGCAGCTCGAACGCTTTTGACCGAACTTTCGAGTCAACATGGATCAGCCGTTGCGGCCAGTGCGCTCAACCGGTTATTGGAAATTGATTCGACCTTGGTATTGCCGCTGGCGGAAACGGCGATGAACCACGCAGATCCGTACGTCCGTCGGGCCGGCGCGTCGGCCTATTTGCAGCATCCAACCCTGGAGCGGATCGCTTTTCTGTCTCGATTGCTGGCGGACCCGCATCCCAGTGTACGCCAAGAAATCTGCGAAAAGTTATTCCGGTTGTCGGACCAGACGACACTGATCGAAGCCATCCGCGCGAGTATCAACGACATGCTGGCACAAGATGCCTGGCAAGGTCAGGAACAAGCCGCGTTGCTCGCTGGGATGCTAAAGCATCAACCGGCATCAGGTCGTCTCGTCGAATTGCTGGAATCGCCTCGCGCGGAAGTGAGTATCTCATCCGCGTGGGCGCTCCGGAAAGTCGCCGTACCGGAAACCATTCCGGCGATCGTTGACAAGGTCTCTCGCCAAACAGAACGCCGTAAACAAGTTACTGAGCCGCAGATTGACGAACAGGTTGCCCACCTCTGCGAAGCTTTGGGCGTACTAAAGGCAAACGAAGCAGAGTCGTTGCTTGTGCGATATCTTCCCAAAGATCCTTTCATGGGGGAAAGGTCGCGGTGTGCGGCCGTCTGGGCACTCGGTCTGATCAAGCAAGAAAAACGCGATACTGAGTTGGAAGACAAGCTCCGCGACCGGATCAGAGATTTTTCCGACGTTGATCCCGAGATCGATTCGGTTAAGGAGAAGTGTGCCGTAACCCTGGCTCGCATGAAAGCCGTGGAACTTGCACCACAGTTGCGAGGTATCGCTGAATCAGACGCTATTGAAGCCCGGTTAGGTACCGTGTTGAGGTGGGCGGTGAAAGATCTTACTGGAGAAGATCTGCCACCGGTAAAGCCACCACGCCTGCCCCCAGGAAGTTGGTTTCTTGAGCCTTTCGGCCGGTAACGTTCCGAATCCTTGACTTCACTTCGACTTTGACATCGTTTGTGAGACGTCACTTTGAGGGCTCTAATGTTTACGGCTTTGAGTCCGGAGGAGATCAATTGACGATGAAATACGAGGATCGTATTTCATCGCTTCAGCGAATCGGTATTCTGCGTCGTCCGTTTGATGGAAATACCACGAATGTTCGCCGAGTTTAAAATTCGCAAGAGCTCGCTGCCGTGATGTTTTAGCCGTTTCTAGAGCTGCCAGATAATACTTCAAAGCCACGTCGGCGTTTCCCCGGTAGAAATGTATTGCGCCGATCGTAATCTGGATATCCGAATCTTGGGGAAAGCGGCCTAATAATGCTTCAAGGCGTTTCATTGCGTCGTCGTTGTTTCCGAAATTCGCTTGCAGAATGGCAAATCTCAGTTGTGCGTTTCGATCCTTCGGGACGGTCTCTGCGACGAATCTTGCCTCTTCGTATTGAGAGTAGATCCAGCTCTGTTCCTCTTCGCTTTTTGGAAGTGTTGGTTTTCCCATCAAGGACTGAGCATAGATCTTTTCAAGTTCATTCTTGTGCGAAGTCGTCATCGGTGGGTTCAACAGGTCGCCTGAGAACAGCAAACACAGCACAACCAATGCCGGACTCCACTTGACGAGATGCGGAACTTTGAGCTTGGTCCATTGCAGGCCTGGCGAAGTATTATCGTCTTGCGTAATTCCCAGACTCACGTTGTTCGCTTTTTCTCTCACTTTCCAGATGAATCCATCGAAGTAATAGTGCAGAATAGTTGACGTAAACATGATGGCGTAAAAGACCCTGCTGACCGCTCCATCCAGAACGAGCGGTGCCACGAGGCCCAATGCGCCATAAGCGGTGATCAATCCAAGATAAAGTAATACCATCCCACGGCGGAAAACATACCTCATAAAACGCCCGAGTTTCGGGTTATTTGCCACGCGGCGGCAATTGAACAACCAGACGATCGCCAGGTATTGAACGTCATGGCAGATATCGAAAATGGCAACGCCCAGCAGCAAATTGTCAACAGAAGTCATCACAAACCACCAAAGCCCGATGGTCGTGAGTAGCATGGCCAATTTGAGAAAACTCGGCCTTGGCCCTCGATAGCATTGGATGAGATAATTCGCGAAGAATCCAATCAATATGATCGCGAAAAGGAGTAGCCCACCCCGTTGGATCGTTTGCAGCAAACCCGGTGAAATCACTGGACCACCCAGGGAGTGCAACAGGGTGAGATTAATCCCGACCTGTTCGGGTCGTATCAACTGCGGCAGAACGAATCCGAATAGACAAAGCAACCAGTCCCAGTATCCAGTGACGGTAGAAATCGAACCGACTTTCGCATCATAGATCCGGACAAAACCGTACAATTGCATCAACGCATGCCACGTCGCCCACACAAGGATGATGGCGCGATACAAGTCATAGTGGTAGTAGTAAAGCGGGAAATATGCGAGAAACAGCAGCGGGGGAGCCAGCACGAATCGCCAATAGAATCGCGAAAACAGCTCTCGATCGCCATAGGCGCGCATCATCCCTGGAAGATGATGCCCCAAGGCAAAAAACGCTGTAACAAGCACAGAGATCGTTTCTGCCGATACTCCTACTCGAGATGAGTACAACAGGAGTACCGCGGGTGTAGAAATCAGTGGCGTTAAAATGATGAGAAGATAATCAACCCAAGGGCCAACGATCCATTGTTGAAAGGGAACGTATGCGACCGAATTCGTTGACGCAGGGCCACTTACACTGCCAGTAGGCACTGTCGCCATAGCATACCTCAATCACGTTTGTGAACCCTCGCATCAGTCCATTCCTCATGTACTGCGCCTCGCTGGATGTCTTCTTTTTACGAGGACTCACAACTGCACGATCACTTTTTGCTACTTCGTCACCAGATCGTAATTGACATCGTCGTCTGGTGCTCCCGCTTCAACCTTCAATTCGAATTTGTTCCTGGTGGGATCTTGATATTTACCCTTAAACATATCAACCCCGGTGCCATTCTTCTTCGGCTTCGGAACGTGTGTAAAACCCAATACGTAAGTCCCCGGTTCCACGCCATCGCAAGTCAAGTACGTTGACCAGCAATATTTGCCATCCTCGTCAGTTTGACATTCCTTAATCGGACTACCGATATTCCCGCTACGATACAAGAAAAGATTGACCCCTGCTGCGGGGTTTCCGTCGATACTCACAACCCCACCAATGGCGACAACTTCTTTCAGTTCTCCGCCAGCCATGGACTTCAGCCGCTCTTTGGACACATCTTTTTTGTTGTCATTCATACAACCGGAAAGGGAGGCGAGCCCCATCAAACAGGCCGTAACAATGTGATGCAGTTTCACAATTGTGTTTCCAATTCGAGAGATAATACTGCTTGGAATAAAAGTCACGCACCAACCCGAATCGTTTCGAATTGGCGCGTGACATCACGAAATAATTAAGAAACTACACGAGCCGAAAATCAGCAGGAATGATAATTTAAAATTCACCCACAGGGTTACCGTCATTGAAAAGCACAAGACGGGTCATCGTCTCGAGATTGATGTTTTGACTGATAAACCGAACAGTGCCGTCAGCCATGGCGAAATGCGCTCCACCCACGTGGAAACTATAGTAATTGCTGTAGTTCAGGCAATTAATCGCACATCCACCATCGGACTCGCTGACATTGTGTATCGACCCTGGAGCTCGACCACGAATATCCGTTCCGGTGGACCATTGCCAGTCAGTCCATGCCGGTCCCATCTGTCGCTGAGGATTTCCCGTTGGACATCCATCACAGAACGGACCAGTCGGTTTTCCCATGGCCCACATTTTGCCACCTGGTGCTGAATTTTCACCGACAAGAATCGTGTTCGATGTGCCGTCGATAACCTGGGCAACCTTTACTCCCGCACAACCGGCACCGTTAGCCGAGTTAATATCCAGCATACCGGCAAATTGACCATAATTGATCCCATTGACTGTTCCGTGCATATTACCGCGAGGCCATTTTCCAACGTAATCCAGCGCGCCACCGGCGTGGTAGGTAACGGGTGTCGGACTGATCCAGTCCTCTTGATACGCCGAGTATACGTTGCCTGTATGCGGGCTCGACGGGCAGATGAACCCGGGAATTACAGCTTTCGTTACAGCCAAACTCTGTTGTGCAGTGTAGGGCGAACCCGTCAAATAGTTCATCACTGATCCCGAAGCAAGCGTCGGATCGGTATATTGCATGTTCACCGAGAAATTGATTGTGTTGTAGAGTGGTGCCTGATCGATGAATGGAAGAGCAAATTCCGGCCAGGCGTGGAAATTGGCATCATCTTTCGAACTGGGAATCCCTTCACCAATACTGACGTTTGGACCATCAAGGATAAGCAGAGCCGGAATAAACCGCCCATAAGTGCTTTCGTAATTGTGGAACGCCAAGCCCATCTGCTTCAAATTGTTTTTGCATTGTGCCCTTCGCGCAGCTTCACGAGCTTGCTGCACCGCCGGCAACAGCAATGCAATCAGAACTGCAATGATTGCAATGACGACGAGCAATTCAATCAACGTGAAAGCCCGTTGCCGCATCCTTGTACTTACGTTTGAACGAACCATAAGAGACGCTCCTTTAAAAACGGAAAGCCAGCCACATAAAACCGGAAAACAAAATCCGATATTTTGAAAAATATCGCCCCGACAAAATTGAAATACAGACATGGTGAAAGACAGATTTAAAAAGTTGACCTGACTGGCCCGTATGACTTGACCGCAGGATTTTAGCAACGACCTAGAGGAAATCAAAGCAAAAAGCAATTTTTCCCGTTAAAATACAGCCCCACATTTCACACCACCACTTCAACACAGCCATAGAGCATTATTGCACGTAAACCACTTCATGCAATTTATACAAAAACCGCTTTTTATAAGCGAAAAATCGTCGAAACACTGGGGAGCAGCCTAGCCACTCCACGCACGAGCGGTTCTTTTTGCCGCACTTCAATACCGTGCGCTATCAACTAAAAATATCGCTATGGAAGCTAGACACTCGCGAGAACTGAGCTCCACAAACCATGTGGAGTCCAGTTTAGAAGACCCCATAAGCTTGACGCATGCCACCGAAATACCGCACCTCATTTAGATGAATTCTTGTTACAAGAAAATCTTGTACCCTGCATAATGCATTTTCAGATGCGGCCGCGTCAGTCCGCATGAAGGCTTCACTCATGGGACGATTTAAGCAGCACATGTGGCAGGGGGTCAGTCCCCAAAAAAAGCCCTCAATCAAATCAGTTCACAGGACCTACTGATCACGCCGTACGATTAATCAACGCCCACCTAGCTACTCGCTTACTTAGAGCATGTGGGACAGCAGGACTAATGAATTTGCTTAGCAAAATAACTTAGGCTTTGTCGGCAACTTCGCTTTTCGCGGAATCTGACTCTTGCGGCCGAGTGAAGGAGATGAACGCCTCTTCTAGGTCTGTTTGAACTTCTCGAAATTGGGTGACATTTGCATCCGCCTGGATGAGTTTTTTCAACAAGCCCCCCAGTTCCCGTTCAGGCATCGCAGTACGAAATCGAACGGTCGCTTCAGTGAGAGACTCTGTCACTTCCGCGGCAGGATCAAGACACTTACGGATCACTGCCGCAGCTCCGGCGACCTCTTCAGAGGTTAGGAACTGTACTTCAATTGTCCGCTTCTGGCTGACCTGGCGTCCAATCTCTTCAATTGTGCCAAACGCCCGCAACTTTCCATGGGTGATGATGGCGACCTGTTGGCAGATTCTGGCCAGCTCCGGAAGGATATGGCTCGTGACCACAAGGGTTTTGCCTTGCCGCGCCAGCTCAATCAACAGATCGCGCATTTCGATGCGAGCTTGCGGATCGAGTCCATTTACCGGCTCGTCAAGAATCAGCACTTTCGGGTCGTGCAACAACGTACGAGCCAGGCCGACGCGCTGCTGCATTCCATGGCTTAAACTCTCGACATAGCGGTCCTTCATGTACGCCGTTCCCGTCATATCCATCACTTCGGCAATCCGCTTGGCCCGGATTCCTGTCGGAATGGAAAACGCGGCACCGAAAAAATCAAGGTATTCGCGGACCCGCATATTATCATACGAACCGAACTTATCGGGCATATAGCCGACAAGTCGCTTGATCTGTTCCGAATCGCTGACGCAATCCACCCCCGCAATCGTCGCTGAGCCAGAAGTGGGCTTGATCAACCCGACGAGGATCTTGATTGTTGTTGTTTTTCCGGCGCCATTCGGACCAATCAACCCCAGAATC
>JBAXBD010000051.1:0-16551 GCA_037142165.1 Schlesneria sp.
TGCCGATGCGTTTCAATTGAATGATGTCGACGCAGTGATCGTCAATGTTGCGGGCTGCGGATCGATGCTCAAGGACTATGGACATATCGCGTCCGAACTGGCTTCAGACGATAAGTCTACTTCGGTTTCGTTAAACAAATTCGCGGGAAAGGTGAAGGATGTTTCTGAGTTTCTCGCCGCTCTGGGACCCGTTGCCCCACAGGGTGAAGTACGGTTAAAAGCGACGTACCACGATGCATGTCATCTGTGCCATGCACAAAAAATCCGCGAGCAACCCCGCGAGTTGCTTGGCCTTGTACCTGGACTGGAGCTTCTTCCGCTTGCTGAATCGGAAATCTGCTGTGGAGCAGCAGGCAGCTACAATCTGACCGAAGGCGAAATGGCGGACCAGTTAGCCAATCGAAAACTCAAAAATATTCAGGCGACTGGTGCTGAATCGGTCATCATGGGCAATGCTGGCTGCTCATTGCAAATTCAGGCGGCGCTGCGGCAGGCTGGGAGCCCGATCTGGGTCGCCCATCCAATGGAAATCCTTGACATCAGCTATTCTGGCCGTGACTGGAAAACCGCGAAATAATCCAAAGATTCCCCCCAAATTAATCACCCCACGGCGTTAATCTGGGAAGGATGTCAGCGACCTGTCTGAGTTCAACGGTTATTCTAAAAAGCGTGGCCTTAAGACGCCGATGCATCTTTGAAGGCGGAGTCTTCGTAAGGTGAACAGCGTTTCAATGTGAGCGGACAAAATGGCTGACCCGAATATCATGCTGACCATCGACAACATCGCACATGAAGTGCTGATGTGGATCGGATTTGGAACTGTCGTAGGTCTGTCGGCAAAAGGCCTGATGCCTGGTCGCGACCCAGGTGGTGCCATTGGAACAATGTTGATGGGGATTGTCGGAAGCTTGATCGGCTGCAGCGTCTTATTGCTATTTGACACAAGCTTTAAGATTACGCCCATCAGTCCAATTGGTTTCGTGGCTGGAACCGCCGGGGCCTTTTTGCTTTTGTTCTTTTTTAGGCTGCTTTCAAATTCCTACGTCGTGGAAGCAGTCGACGGGCGAGTTTCCGGAACGCCTGGAACCACGGTGACTTCGTACTACCGAAGAAGAAATCGTCGAGCAGCTTGATGTGCGTCGATTGAGAAGCGTTGTGGATTATTGCGATGAAATGATCGGTTCGAGCTTTCCATCGGCGGTCCTGCGGTAAACGGCCTTCGTATGCGGGTCGACAATCAGCAGTTCGCCCTTCCACCATGCCAGCCCTACAGGGTTTTTCAGTGGTTCGCCGGCGATGAATGCTTCAGGCTTCTCGCCTTGCTTAATCTTCCATATTGTTTTTGCATACCCATCCGCGACAAACGCCTCACCTTGTTTGCCAAGAACAATGTGGTGCTGAAACTGGAATGGACGCCCTTCGATGATCACATCTCGTTGCTTGCCATCAGGCGATAGTCGGATCACAGCATCCTTGCCGTGAGACACGATCCACAGCTTTCCCTCGTCGTCAATTGTCATACCACGTGGAGCGGTGACTTCCGCAATGATTTCGGCAGTTCCCCCTTCGGCGGGGATTTTTACGATTCGCTGTATTTCGATATCTCCGGCATAGATCGCCCCATCTTTGGCGACGGCGAGTGACATCGGAATTCCAACCCCTCCTTTTGTCAGTGGCTGAGGCTGATTGGCATCATCGAAACGGTAGATTTCACGAGTGCTCGAATCACCCGCAAGCAATTTTCCCTGGTGATCAATTGCCAGACAGCGGACCGCATTCAGCGGTGTTCGAAATTTTTTAGAGCCTTGGAAATAAATCGACCACTTTCCGTCGGAATACTTCCAGACACCGGGAAGATCCCGGTCGGCGACATAGATCGTGCCGTCTTCAGTGACTGCAGCGGCCAACGGATAAAGCATGCCATCGGCCGCGTGACTTCGGTGAACCGAGCCAAACAACAGAACGAATACCAAAAACCAGGCCGACGTGAATGGACGTGTCATCGACATTATCAAACAATCCGAAATCAATGCAGAAAATGAAACAGAGCGTCCCGTGATTATAGCGATTTTGATTGTCATGATGCCATTCGGCTGGGACATTCTCGCGTTTTTAACTTGTGAACTGTTGATTCCGGATGGCGATTAAATCAGAGTGCTTTCCGTGGGTTCAGTTCAACTGAAAAAAGAAACCAGCCATTACATGTCAATTAAAAATCCAATCACCGGTTTGCCGCCACGAATTGTCATCGTGGGATCAATCAATATGGATCTTGTGGCTCGGATGAATCGTTTGCCGAAACCGGGGGAAACGGTCACGGGTGAATCGTTCCAGACGATTTCGGGTGGCAAGGGAGCAAATCAGGCGGTGGCCGCAGCACGTTTAGGTGCCCGAGTATCAATGATTGGGCGACTTGGCGACGATTCATTCGGTGTCACGTTGCGAAAGAATTTGACCTCTGCCGGTGTTGATACGAATCACGTCATCCAGACCCATGGGGTTTCAAGTGGAGTTGCGATGATCGGTGTTGAGCAGTCAGGAGCCAACGCAATCACCGTTATTCCTGCAGCAAACGGACAGTTAACGGCTGAAGACGTGCGATCATGTCAGGAGATAATCTCGACCGCCAACGCATTGATTGTGCAATTGGAAACGCCGATCGAGACGGTGGCTGCGGCGATTCAAATCGCCAAAAAACACCAAGTGCTGACTGTTCTCGATCCAGCACCCGCGCCGAAAGGACTGTTGCCTCAAGAACTGATGACTGTTGATATTCTGAGCCCGAACCAGTCGGAAGCCGAGGCGCTGACGGGTATTCCCGTTGTTGATTGGGAATCTGCACAACGTGCAGCTCAAGCGATGAGGAAACTGGGAGCGAACGCCGTCGTGCTGAAGATGGGGGAACTTGGGGCACTGGTTGTTGCTCAAGACGGTTCAATTCATCAGATACCTGCCTGCAAAGCCGAAATTGTGGACACTACGGCTGCGGGGGATGCATTTACGGCAGCATTGACCGTCGCATTGTGCGAGGGTCAATCATTGGCAAATGCGGCTTATTTTGGATCGCTCGCAGGGACTCTGGCTTGCACTCGATTTGGTGCTCAACCAGCGATGCCGACGCGCGATGAGCTCACGAAATGGGCGGAGTTGAGTTCCGAGTTTGTCAATTCGTAATCCCAATAAGGGCAACCCGGTCATCAATCAAAGCGCACGTCATTTTGTGGGAAGTCCCAGGCGGTCCATTAACCGATAGAGCTTGCGTCTGTGAACCCCGAGCATCCGCGCGGCTTGGGATTTGTTCCCCTGGCATTTTTGGAGAACATCCAGAACATGTGTCCGTTCCATTGACTCCAGATTTGTATCGCCCTGAACTGTGAACAATGTTTCGGCATCTTCTGTCGAACTCACGATTTCCGAAGGGAGATCATCAACCGTTACTGTGTTTCCCTCAGCGAGAATTGTCGCTCGTTCGAGAACGTTCTTGAGTTGTCGCACGTTGCCTTGCCAGCGATATCGGATGAGTATCGATTCAGCGTCCGCCTCGATCTCCCATTGTTCGGGCAGGAAATAACGAATTAATAGCGGAATATCGTTCGAGTGTTCCCGAAGTGAAGGTAACGTAATTGCCATGACATTAATCCGGTACAGCAGATCTTCACGAAATCGTTGCTCACGAACTTCTTTCACAAGGTCTCGATTTGTTGCCGCAATGATGCGTACATTGACTCGACGCTCCTGTGACGCCCCAACCCGCCGAAGCGATCCATCCTCGAGAACTCGCAATAGTTTCGGTTGCAGGCTTGGTGGAAGTTCGCCGATTTCATCGATGAATAACGTCCCTTGATCGGCAATTTCGAAGAGACCGGGCCTGGACTTCACGGCCCCCGTAAAAGCACCTTTCTCGTGTCCGAATAATTCGCTTTCAACCAACTGTTCTGGCAAGGCCGCACAGTTCACGGTCACAAATGGTTGATCGACACGCCGACTCGCCCGCTGGATCGCTTGCGCCGTCAGTTCTTTACCTGTTCCAGTTTCACCCTGAATCAGCACAGGTGCGTCTGTTGGACCAACTCTCGCAATCAGGCGATAGACTTCTCGCATCTGCGGTGATTCGCCGATCAGTACAGGTGCCGTTCGATTTCGTTCGGCGAGGGTCTTCCACCGTAGTCCATCACGCCGCAAGCGACCTCGTTCGGCTGCTTTGACACACCTCTCTTCGAGCGCGGCCAATGGAAACGGTTTTGAGAGGTAATCGCACGCCCCGCGTTTCATTGCTTCAACCGCAGTTTCAACGGTTGCTTCTCCCGTGAGGATGATTACTTCGATTTCATCGGATTTACTACGAAGCTCTTGCAGCAAGTCGATCCCCGAAAGGTCTGGCAAGTTTGCATCGAGAATAGCCACTTCAAATTGTCGCTGCTGGACTAACTCTAAAGCGGACCGACTGTCCGCAGCTTCGGCGACACAATGACCCTTGCGTACCATCCACTGGGAGGCGATGGTACGGAATTCGTCGTCGTCTTCAACAATCAAAAGTTCCATACCTCAATTGTGACAAATCCGCACACCTTCCGCACGCCCTGTGACACTCACGCACACTGATTCCACCTTGTCGGGGTTTGTTGTGCTCCGTCGATCTTCCGCAAATTCGAGGCTTAAACCGCATCATTTGATGCAATGGCCCGATTGGCATTCGAATTGCAAATCGGTTCAGCCAGCAGTGATTTCACAGACGCGACGGGTGAGAGCCTGTCCTTCTGGTTTTGAAAAGACAGTCATTGGACGATTTTGGTATCGGTCTCCTTGGGAGAGTAATGTGCTTCATCCGGATCGATGGATGTCTCTGTGCGGCGCGCTGGCTTTGGTGTGTGTGATCGGTTGTCATCGATCTGAGCCACCTCAATTCGTGATCAGTGAAACGGCAAAAGACTTGTCTGCCGAGTTGCAGCAGGCCGTTCAGGCCGAAATGGCAAAGCAAACCGGAACGTTTCTTAAGCCGAAGATGCTGATTGCAGACGGTGACAGTCACCAGGATCTCAGTCGCGGCCAAGCGGTCTATCAAGAACGTTGCGTACAGTGTCACGGCGTCAGCGGCGATGGGAATGGTCCCTCTGCAAAATATATGTACCCTCGCCCCCGCGACTACCGAAGGGGAATTTTCAAATTTGCATCGACTCCCTATGGCTATCGCCCTTTGCGCGATGACCTGGTTCGTACCGTACGGCAGGGGATTCGTGGGACTTCGATGCCGGGTTTCAATCTGTTACCAGAAGCCGACGTTCAATCGGTTGTCGACTACGTGCTGACGCTGGGGCGCCGGGGTGAGTTGGAGCGGCAAGTCATTGACATGGCTGATTCCGACAGCGCGGTCAATTCGGACGAAGTGAAAAGCGATTTGATTCCTGCCGTGCTAACTCGGTGGTCAGAAGCGGAGGCTGCTGAAGTTCTTCCAGCGTCGCCACAACCGCGATTTACTCAGGAATTTGTTGAACGGGGCAAAAAGGCGTTTTTGACACGAGGTTGCTCAAAGTGCCATGGTGAGGATGGGCGAGGTCAGACGGCTGACAACCGCGGCGCCGATGCCTGGGGTTTTCAGACGCGAGCGGCGGACTTGACCTCCGGGATGTTGCATGGCGGCAACAGACCTATCGATATTTATCGCCGGATTTACAACGGCATCAACGGTACGCCGATGCCGAGTTTCGCGAATGTGTTGAAGGACGAACCAGAGACGGTTTGGGATCTGGTGGCCTACGTGCTGTCGCTGACGGACAAGCGACGCCGTGGGGATATTCCGACTCCAGGCCCGATTAAGCCGTATGTCCCGGCGAAGTAGTTGTTCGTAACCTCGTTCATAAGGACCATCTCTGTGACAGTCGACGCTCGCAAGGTTCAGGAACTGGAAGAACTCCGGACTCGGGTCAGGGAGCTTGAAACCCAGGTTGAAGCCGAAAAAACGGCTGGTCAATGGCCACCCAAAGGCTTCTACGCCGAATACTATGCCACAACCGGGTTCATCCTGGGGATGTTCGGTGCAGCGATGAGTTTGCTGGTCAACGTCATCGGTGCGCCGATTGCCAAAAAGAGTCCGCTGGAATTGATCCGCATTTACCTGACCTTCCCTCTTGGAGAGAAGGCATTGGAGCTTGCTTCAGGTGTCAAAGACGTTTACGTCATCGGAGACGGCGTCATTCTGGCAATCGGATGCTGCCTGTATCTCGGGACAGGAATGGTGCTTGGAATTCCGTTCTTTGTGTCGCTGGTTTGGCTGACTGAAGGGAAATCCGTCATCTATCGATTGTTCATCGCGACGATCCTGGCTGCTCTTTTGTGGGCGATCAATTTCTGGGGAATTCTATCCTGGTTGCAGCCGTTGTTGTTCCACGGCAACTGGATCACAAATCCCGAATACTTGCCGAGCTGGGTTGCGTTGGTGACACACCTGATCTTCGGTTGGACATTAGCACTGCTTTATCCGTGGACCAAATTCCAGGCGTACACGCAGCCAACCGGTCACGAAACATAACGAACGAATTTAAGAAAACCTGCCGACCGGGATTGTCATGATCGTTCGAACTGAATTCATGGAAATGAAACGACTATCAGGAATTTTCGCATGAGTGCTGGAACAAATACTGTCACTGCTGACCGCAATTTCCCCAAGCATCAGGATTTGGTGGAAGAGCAGTTGGTGCTCTGGTACTTCGTTGCCGCGTTGTTATTCATGACGGTATCGATGTTGGCGGGGACTTTAATGGGCTTGCAGTTGATCCGACACAATCCACTCCCCGCGATCGAAATCCTTTCGCCCGGTCGATGGCGGATGATTCACACAAACGCGATTGCCTACGGTTTTCTCGCGAACGCTTTTCTGGGGATCATGCACTGGGTGATACCGAGATTGACCTTGCGTCCCTGCCTCAGTCGCCCCCTCTCGTACATGATCTTCGCCGCGTGGCAGTTTGTCGTGCTGGCGACCGCAGTTGGAATCATGTTCGGTCAAGCTCAAGGACTGGAATGGGGTGAAACGCCGGTCTGGATCGATCCCGTAGCTCAGTTGGGTCTATTGCTTGTCGCGATTAATTTCGGGGCTCCGATTCTCCAGACGCGTGGGCCAATGTATGTCACACTCTGGTACTACCTGGCGGCACTGGTGTGGACGTTTCTGACATACGCCATGGGCAATTTCGTGCCAGAGTACTTTGTCTGTGGCTCGAGTGCTGGAGCCGTCGGGGGACTTTTCATACACGACCTGGTCGGCCTGTTCGTTACACCGCTCGGTTGGGGGATGATGTATTACTTTGTCCCGATCCTGCTAAAACGACCCATGTGGAGTCACGGCCTGTCACTTGTCGGATTCTGGGGGCTGGCGTTCTTTTATCCACTGCAAGGAATCCACCATTTCCTGTATACGCCGATTCCGATGTTCCTGCAGTACGGGGCCGTACTTTCGACGATTGCATTGGAACTGGTTGTCGTGACAGTGATCATTAACTTTGTGGGAACGTTGTACGGTACGGGCGGGCTGGTGGTGACAAATCTTCCGCTGCGATATTTCTACACAGGTATCTTGTTCTACTTCCTGACATGTCTCCAGTGCGCGCTGCAAGTGACGATGACATTCCAGGCTCTGATCCACTTTACGGATTGGGTCGTCGGTCACGCTCATATGGTGATGTTCGGTGTTTTCAGCATGTGGCAACTTGGAGTCATGACTTACCTGGTCCCTCGAATTCTCAAAACAGAATGGTACAGCCCGAAATGGTGTGAATGGCATTACTGGGCCTCGGCCGGTGGATTGTTGGTCATGTCAGGTGACCTGATTCTGGGGGGATTATTTCAGGGATGGTCATGGGCCGCACTGCAACCATGGGATGCCTCAATTCGACTTTCGATTCCTTTCTGGTCCGTTCGTCTCGTGGCAGGCGTTGTGATCTTTGCGGCCCAGATCTTGTTCATACTGAATTTTTACCTGACGTGGCGCAATGCTCCGAGAACGACCCCCGTAACGGAACCTGCGACAGGACCGGCGACGGCGTAACGGAACGTCATTGAATTGGTTCGAAATATATTTTAGGTGCAATCATTCAATCCGGGGGGCACTGTCACTCGGAAAATTGAACGGCGAAAGTTCAGTCAGTGAAGGTCGAAGAATTCGGGATGAGATCCCGTTGAGTTCGCCTTGACCGCTAATTCTGAAGGGCAGATTTCATGTTCGAACGTAAGTCCGGCATCATCTTGATCGCAGGCATTGGCTTTTTCGCCTTGGCCTTTCTTTCGAATGCCGTTGTTCCCGTTTTGATGTATCAGCACATGCCGGAAAAGTCGGTCAAAGAACTGATCAACGGCAATCTGCGTTATCAGTTCGAAGATCTGGCTCAACGATTCCCGGAAGCGTTTGAGAAAGCTTATGGACAGCCGCCTGCCGATCCCGAACAGGCAAGCACGTGGTACAATGATCACTGCGAAAGTGCGTTAAGACTGGGCCATCAAATCTATGTCGGCGAAGGCTGCTGGCATTGCCACAGCCAGTTCGTACGGCCAGTATCCAACGAAGATCGCCGCTGGGGTCCCGTATCAAAATCGTGGGAATACCAGAACGAACTGCAGCGGCCTGTGATGTTTGGTACGCGACGCGTCGGCCCTGACCTCTGCCGTGAAGGAGGCCGACGATCCAGCGACTGGCAAGCAGTACATCTGTTTCATCCAGAAGCTCTCTCCGTGGGATCGCCTATGCCAAAATATCCGTGGTTGTTTGACGGTGCTCCAGACAAGCCTACGATCCGCGGCCTGGCGCTGCTCACGTATATCCAATGGCTTGGCTCATGGCACGAAACATATCCCTATTATGAAGACTACATCCCTGTCCCCATCAAAACCGCTTCGAAAACGGAGTAACTTGTTATGACTGAGCAACGCGAGCCGTATCGTACGCATTGGCTGACCTGGTTTTTTTCGGCGGTCGTTCTGATTCCGACGATACTCGGTTTTGCAAACAAGTTTCTGGACCTGATGCTTGTCGTTCAAGGGGACGAAGACGGTGCTTTTGCCGTCACGCCGATTTGTAATTACTTATTCGCAACGGCTGGGTTCCTTTGCTTATTTGTCTGGACAGCCACTCAAGGAGCTTTTCAAAACCTTGACGGTCCCAGCCATACAATGATGGAAAATGAGCAGCGACTGGATTCTCAACCTTAAGCCACGTCAACGTCATTTGGTGATATCAGTTTCGGCCAGGCGGCGAACCGCACGCCCAAAGTTTTTTGCTCGACAGGGAATGAGATTCGATGGAGACAAACTAGATGAACTCGACACCGGAATCCGCCACACCGGAACAAGAATCACGTTTCCATACCTACGCCAGTCACGTTATTCCGTGGTACGTTCGTTTAATCTGGCTGTTCTTCTGGGTGTTTGCCATTGGATATGTGGTTGCTTACTTTCTACCGGCCATTCAAACTGAGCTGTTGACCCCTCCATGAAACCAGCGAAACCGATAACTGATGTCGCATCTGATACAGCGACCTGTGATTATTGCGGGTTGCCGTTGTCGAGGTCGGCGTTGCAGGACGAGCCATCGTACTGCTGTTACGGTTGTCGTTTCGCAGCGGGAATTTCCGCGCAGCAGGACACATCCACAAACCCGATGGGCCCCGCAACGGCCTTGGGTTTCTCGGTTTTTTTTACGATGAACGTCGTCATGCTGACGATGTCGTTGTGGAGTTATGCAGCCCAACCTCAGACAGCGTTTGAAGAGGCTCTCGCTGCTTTCTTGCGATACGGCGCGATGGCCTTTTCGCTTCCGGTGTTATTGCTGCTCGGACGACCGCTCGTCAGTCATGCCATCGCTGGTCTGCGACGAGGGTTTTTCACGACCGATCTCCTTTTGGCGACCGGTGTGATCGCCGCTTTTGCCGTATCAATCGTCAGCACATTGCGCGGTGTCGGTCACGTCTATTTCGAAGTTGGTTGCGTAATCCTTGTCCTGGTGACGATTGGCAGATGGTTGGAAGCGGCAGGCAGGTCTCAGGCTTCGACCGCTTTGGACCAACTGGAAAAACTTGTTCCCGAGACCGTTCGCCTTCGAGAATCTGGTGTCGACATCGCAACGCCCAGGAACCAGATTTCTGTCGGTAATCACCTGCATGTCATCGCGGGCGAGCGGATTCCCGTCGATGGACGTGTCGTACATGGACGTGGAGTTGTCGACGAGCAATTCTTTACGGGTGAAAGCACTCCGGTCGAAAAGCGAACCGGCGATCACTTGCTGGGTGGCAGCTTAAACCTCGACGGCGATTTATTTATCGAAGTCACCGCTCCGCCGAATGCAGGAGCGTTGGGACGCCTGGTCAATGCCGTTCGAGCTGCTCGGTTGTCCAAGGGGGACTACCAACTGCTGAGTGATGCCTGGTCACAACGTGTATTTCCAATCATTTCAATTATCGCGTTAGCTGCGTTCATCTACCACGGCATGCGAGTTGATTGGGATTTCGGCTTACTGACGGCATTGTCGGTCGTATTAATCGCCTGTCCGTGTGCATTGGCTTTGGCAACACCGCTCGCTGTCTGGGCTGCACTTGGAACTGCCGCGAAGAAAGGTGTTTTGTTTCGTAGTGGAGCGGCTTTAGAGACGATGTCAGGAATTCGGGCCATCCGCTGGGACAAAACGGGGACGTTGACGACCGGCAAACCAAGCGTGCTAAGACTGGCTTGTGAAGATTCGACAGACCGGGTTGCGATCGAACAAATCGCGGCATCGGTCACAGAAGCGTCTGATCATGTCTTTTCTCTGGCGATTCGAGAGTTTCTGTTGGAAGTCGAGCCGCTCACTTCGACAGTCAATGTGCAGACCGTTCCTGGGCGAGGCCTTCGTACATCCTTAGACAATGGCCAAGTCGTGTTGCTGGGGGCAATTCGCTGGATGGAAGACTGCGGTCTGGCCTGGGGCACGAATCTGTCTCGCGTAATTAACGATCCCGTCACAGCCGACTGCCCAATGACGGCAATCGGATATGACGGGCGAGTCCAAGGTTTGTTTTTGCTGGAAGAAACCATTCGTCCTGAAGCTTTCGAAGCGCTTCAGGACTGTCAGCGGTTGGGGCTAGATCAGGCCGTGTTAACCGGTGATCGAGCAGCACGCGCGGCTGGTCTGGCGAAAATATTTGGGATTCCAGTCGCAGCGGAACTTTTGCCGCAGGACAAGCTGGTGGCGATTCGTGCTGCACACGAAAAGTTCGGCAGCGTCGCGATGGTCGGCGATGGCCTCAACGATGCTCCAGCGTTAGCGGGATCTGATATCGGCATCGCGCTGGGTTGTGGAGCCGATGTCAGTCGCGATTCCGCTGGCGTTTGCCTGCTTTCGAGCGATCTTCGATTGATCCCATGGACATATGAATTTTCACAAAGGACCGTCGGTACAATCCGTACAAATCTTGCTTGGTCTTTTGGTTACAACAGTATTGGTGTTATCCTCGCCGCGTGTGGACAATTACATCCGGCCGTCGCGGCGGTCTTAATGGTCGTCAGTAGTTTGATGGTACTGGGTAATTCGCTGCGGCTGTCAGCCGACGGCCCCTTCGCACCCAGGGAAGCTTACAATAGCGATGGCCCGGAATCGGTTACCGGAGCGATCGTGAATACAGTGACACCGAAAGAGGCCACATCATGACGCCTCTGTGGTTAACGATGCTGGGTGGTCTTTTGGGGTCATCTCACTGCGTGGGAATGTGCGGCGGTTTTGCAGCGATTGTCGGACTTCGCACCGGTTCAATGGCAGGAAATTTGCGAGCTCAACTGATCTACAGCGCGGGCCGTTTAATGAGTTACGCAACCCTCGGAGCGATCGCCGGTTTTGCGGGACAGCGTCTTTCCGATTCACTTCCAAAGATGATTAACGTACCAGCCGTGCTGTGCCTTGTCGCCGGAATATTTCTGGTACGAGAAGGTTTGCTGGCAACGGGCTTGTTTACTCGACGGGTCACAGGTACTTCAACCACAGGATGCCTTTTAGGGCCATTATTCTCGACGATATTGAAGACCCCAGGAGCACGCAATACCTTTGCCGCCGGAATCATCACGGGGCTGTTGCCGTGTGGATTGGTCTACGCGTTCGTCTCGCTAGCTGCCAGTTCCGGTGATTTGCTGCTCGGCGCCAGTACTATGCTTGCGTTTGGTCTCGGGACGGTACCATTGATGGTTGTCACGGGATGCGGAACCGCCCTGCTCAGTTGGGCGGCCCGGCAGCGCCTCTGGCAGCTTGCAGCCTGGTCCGTCGTCATGACAGGACTGCTGACAGTCGGTCGGGGTGTCGGATTTCTCCAGTTGAAAGACGAACCACAAGCCGTTTCTTGCCCCTTTTGCAAAGAGTCGTCGTCACCAGCCCCGGTGCGACTTCGAAGTGATTCGTTCCCGATAGTCGACTTCAAAGTCAGCCCCGTCGCTAACACTAATCAGAACCCTCAACCATAGCATGTGATGTTGTCGATCATGAATCCGATAGAAGCAGAGGTTACGTCATCGGAAACTCCATCAACGGAGAGTGTCACTGTTGCGCGAAAAACCGCGCCAAAGGGAACTTTTTGGAGCCGTTACAATACGATCATCAATTTTTGGCTGGACGTTCTTCTTTTGATCCTGTTTATGATTCAGGCATGGATGTTCGCAGTGCTTCGTGTGGTTTTCCCACGTGGGGCGGGTTCTGACTGGAAAATCTGGGGCGCTACGCCTCTCGACTGGTCGGAAGCCTTGTTTACAACCTATTGTATCTTTGCGGCTGCCGTCGTGGTGCATGTCATGTTTCACTGGCAATGGATCTGCGCCGTCGTGGCGACCCGTTTTTTTCATTGCAAGCCAGGTAAAGATGACGGTTCGCACACGCTGATCGGTGTCAGCGTGCTGGTATTCCTCGTCCACCTGCTCGTTCTCGGCATTTTAGCCACAAAGGTCGGATTGGTGAATTCGACGTAAGATGGACATTCGAAAATGACGTACAACACCAATCCCCAGGAATTTCTTCCGGATGCACGCTTTCGCCAAGTCGTCGAAGCGTCACCTGCCGGAGTGATCCTGGTTGACGAAAGTGGAAGAATTCAACTGATTAATGCTCAAATCGAAAAATGGTTTGGTTACACGCGATCGGAAGTGACTGGCCAATTCATCGAGTATCTTGTTCCCGACAGCATCCGGCCATTACACGTCGATCTGCGGAATCGATATTTATCTGCGCCGGACGTAAGGCAGTTAGGATCAGGCCGCGACCTTTTCGCTCGCCGAAAAGACGGGACCGAGTTTCCATGTGATATCAGCCTTCATCCGTTGCCTTCTGAACACGGTATGCAAGTCATGGTTCATATTGTCGATAATACCGAACGACGAAGACTTGAGGCCGAACGTCGACAATTGGAATCGCATAAGCGACTCCGTTTCATGGTCGATAACTTGCCGGCGGGGGCGGTCAATATCTCTGCCGATTCGATTCAAATGAACCGCGCCACCGAAGAGATCACCGGATACAGCCGCCAGGAATTGGAAACAATTGAACGATGGTTTGATGTTCTGTTTCAACAGCGGGCACCCAAAGTACGCGAACAATACTTGATCGATCGAGCGGCGAATTTTCCGCAAACTCGCACGTGGGAATTAATTCGCCGTAATGGTCAATCACGCTGGGTTGAACTGACCGCCTTTCGCGATGGAAACGATGAAGTCTGGCTGCTACACGATGTCACGGATCAAATGCGAGCGCAACAGCAAGTCGTCCAGGCAGAGCGGCTGGCGGCAATCGGCCAGATGATGACCGCCTTGGCGCATGAAAGCCGTAATGCTCTGCAACGAGCACAAGCGTGTCTCGAAATGCTTGAACTGGACCTTGAAGATCGGCCAGAACTCTTGAACCTGGCCCGTCGGTCTCAAGTTGCTGTTGATGAATTGCAACGGCTGTACGAGGAAGTACGCGGGTACGCAGCGCCCTTGGTCCTGGAAATTCGCGAATGGAATCTACAGACGATCTGCGAGGAAATCTGGGAACACCTCAAGACATCCCGCAGCCAGAAGCAGATTGAGTTCACAATCGATTCAACGGCAGTTTCGCCGGTCCGCCATATCGACCGACATCGTTTCGGCCAGGTCCTGCGAAACATCCTTGAAAATTCCATTTCTGTCCTGCCTGCCTCCGGCGGAACGATCAAAACCACTTTTGGTTTCGAGGCGGGTTCTGCGACGCCAAGATTGACAATCACGATTCAAGACAACGGACCAGGCCTGAACGCCGAACAAAGAGCCCGCATTTTCGAACCTTTTTATACGACGAAATCCCGTGGAACAGGACTGGGAATGGCGATTGCCAAACGGATCATGGAGGCCCATGGTGGAGAAATTACTGTTGGGAATACGGAACACGGAACGGAGATCATATTGCTTCTGCCGAATGACGAACGTCGGTGAAATAATATCAGCAACTTAATAAATTCCGTGGCGAGCAAACATACGACCGTTTGCCCGAAGGGATGACTCGTGTCGAAAATTTCTTTAAGAATCGTGATTGCTGACGACGAAGTCGATATGCGCGACTATCTGCAGAAAGTATTGCCGCGCTGGGGGCATCTCGTTGTCGGTGTTGCGGAAAACGGGACTCAACTCGCCAGCGAATGCCGAAAGACAAAACCCGATCTGGTGATTACCGATCTGAAAATGCCAAACGGTGACGGTGTCACAGCAATTAAAGAAATCTGGCAGGACCAACAGGTTCCGGTCATCGTGATTTCAGCCTACCCGCAAGACATCCCCGTGTGGCTGACGGATCATCCATCCCTCGCCGCAGTCTTGATCAAACCGATCAAAACCGCTGACCTGGAGCCTGTTGTCTCACGCGTTGCCTCATCGAACTAACCGCTTTGCGAAACGTCACCCTGGCTGACAGCGTCGTCCTGAGTGCGAGGTGGTGAAGTCGTTGGCGCAGCAAATGTTCCAGGCTTGAGTTGCGGACCGGTCTTGTACTGATCAAGGATGGCTTGCAACTGATTCGCGTCGATTACTTCTTTTTCCAGCAATTCCCGTGTGATATGTTCCATCACATTTCGACGCGACAACAAAACTTCATGAGCAGTGTCATAAGCAGCATCGATAATCCGGCGAACTTCGAGATCGATTTCCCGGATCGTTTCTTCGCTATGGGAATGATCAGCCGGCGCACTGCTTCCGCCCAGGAACGGACTACTGCGAGTTTCGCTGTAGTGAACCCGGCCGAGTTTTGCACTCATACCAAACTCGGTAATCATCCGACGCGCAAAGTCCGTGGCTCGCTGAAGATCGTTTGAAGCACCGGTCGAGTTCTCGTTATAGATGATTTCCTCGGCAGCGATCCCACCGAGAAGCACACAAATCCGGCTCTGGAGTTCGGTCTTGGTAATCAATTGTCGATCGTCTTCAGGACGCTGAAGTGTGTAACCGAGAGCACCAAGTCCACGAGGAATGATCGATACTTTATGCACAGGATCAACGTGTGGCAGCGAACAGGCAACGAGAGCGTGCCCCACTTCGTGCCAGGCAACGCGTTGCTTAACTTCCTCAGGCATCACTCGTGCCGACTTTTCGAGCCCCGCGACGACACGGTCAAACCCCTCTTCAAATTCATCGTTGGAAACCGAAGTTTTGTTCTTTCTTGCAGCCAGAAGCGCCGCTTCGTTGACGAGGTTCGCAAGATCGGCCTCGACAAATCCAGCCGTCAACTTGGCCAGGTGCTTCAGATTGACCCCTTCGTCCATTTTGACCTTGGCCGCATGAACTTTCAGAATCGCTTCACGCCCACGGATATCGGGGCGATCGACAAGAATGTGTCGATCGAATCGACCAGGTCGCATTAAAGCGGGATCAAGGGTCTCAGGACGATTTGTCGCACCAAGCACGATCACGCTCTGATCGGAACCGAAGCCGTCCATTTCAACCAGCAGCGCGTTTAATGTCTGGTCCCGTTCTTCTCCACCACCTGGGGCACCGTGGCTGCGAACTTTACCGATCGCGTCCAGCTCGTCGATGAAAATGATCGCGGGAGACCGCTGACCTGCCTGCTGGAACATGTCGCGGACACGAGCCGCACCAACTCCGACAAACAACTCGACAAAGTCCGATCCCGAAAGGCTGAAGAATGGAACACCCGCTTCCCCTGCAACCGCTTTTGCTAACAGCGTCTTTCCGGTACCGGGTGGACCGACCAGTAGCACCCCGCGAGGAATTCGTCCTCCCAGCGCCTGGTACCGCGAAGGATTGCGAAGGAAATCCACGATCTCGCGAAGTTCTTCGACAGCTTCTTCAATTCCTGCCACGTCGTTGAAAGTGATGCCAACGTCTTCCTGGGCAAACAACTTTCCCCGGCTTCGACCAAACGCGATGGCCGATCCCGGTCCATTCATGCGACGGAACATCACCCAGAAGCAACCCAGGCAGATCGCGGTGAAAAGCGTAAGATAGAGCAGGTCACGATAAGGCGAAGGGGGTTCATCGTAACCCCAGTCGTCGATGTGTTCTTTACGAAGCAGTTCATCGAGACGAGCTTTC
>JBAXBD010000052.1:0-16283 GCA_037142165.1 Schlesneria sp.
GGAAGCCGCAGCTACGGCTTGTGCCACGCCGTTTTCGACTTGCAAAAACTGACAAACTCTCCGCGAGAAGAAAGCCGAATTGCCATTGACCTTATGATCCATCGGGGCTTTCAAGTTTCAGCCGAGGTTTGCTGCAATTCTGCTGCTGCAATTCTGCTTTTGTATCGGCGGAGCGAGAGGGCTACTTTGGTCTGAGGCGAAGCCTCTCTCAGGTCTTCTCCGACGTATGCTTTGCTTTTAAAAACTTAATCGAAGAGCACTGCTTGACCGAGTACGGTCAAGCAGTGGCACAAGGCTTTTGTTCTCGCTACCGTTTTACCAACGGAAAATCACGGCGTTTCCCGTCGTGGCCCGACTCGCCTCTAAAGACCTTCGACTGCGACTTTCACAACAACCTTCACCACCTCACTACCGGACGGGGGATTTCCGATCGCCAATGCAGGGGCATGAATATCGTCCGGGTAGAAAATCATAAACGTTCCCATCGGGGCATCGATGATTTCAGTACCGGGTTCGTAGAAGATCACATCCCGCTCTTCGTTATAAGGCGTTTTGACTTTTGGAGCGTTTGCCAGCGGAACGTGGCCGAATTGCTCGTGGCCTCCGGCGACGAACTGGACGTCGATGTATTTGCGATGTGATTCCCAGACCGCCTGTTCGGGGAGCTTTGTTTTGTAACGCTGGACCATGCTGACCAGCTTTTTGCCATCCAGTTCGTACTGGCCACTCTCGACAAACGTGAAGTCCGTGCTGCCAATGTACTGGATCGCATGCACGATTCGAGGGGGAAGATGCATGTACTTGGCATGGTTTTTAATGTGGTCAACAATCATCGCGTATCCTTTCAGGCGGTGATGAGAATTTCGGTTGGTGTTTTTTCAATTGGCGTGATGAGATTAGCTGGTTGATTGGTTGCAGAGTAGTCCATGAGGCCGAATTGGTGGGACTTCGAAGACTTGTCCCACCTTACGTGAAAATCCGGCCTCGCATTGAATGCCGACCGTTGAACGGTCGCCGAACGGCGATTGGAAAGAAATGATTCCCTGAACGTCCAAAATCTCCTGGTCTCAATTTTCAATCGATCAAGACTGCCCCAGGCTCGTTCGATTTTTTTTGCTGCATCCTCCGATTATTCGTTGGATGGGTTGTGTTTGACATTCATTTTTTGGTTGAATTTAGGTTCCTCCCAAATTTGTTCGATTCGTTAAGACTCGAAATCCTCAATTTTCTTGCGGAAAGTTTCGGTATGCGACTGATAACAACGCTGGCACTCGCGGCGACATTCTTGTGTGCGGTTTCAACAACGGCTTCAGCGGCGGAACAGGGTCGTCTGAAACTTCTGTATCTCGGCGATAACGGGCATCACCAGCCTGCAGTTCGATTCAAACAGCTTCAACCCCCCTTGGCCAAACAGAAGATCGATCTGGTTTATTCTGATGTCCCTGCGGATCTCAATCCGACGACGTTGGCCGGGTATGACGGTCTTGTCGTTTACGCAAACATCGATGCGATCACCGATGATCAGGCGAAATCGCTGCTTGAATTCGTCGCCGGAGGAAAAGGATTTATTCCTCTGCACTGTGCCAGTTATTGCTTTCGAAACAACGACGCGGTTGTCGGTTTGATCGGCGCCCAGTTCATGAAACACGGAACAGGAACGTTCCGCACGACGATCACTGAACCCGATCACCCGGTAATGAAGGGATTCAAGGGGTTTGAGAGCTGGGATGAGACCTACGTCCACACAAAACACAATCCCCTGAACCGAACGGTGCTTGAGACTCGCACAGAAGGACAAACCGAAGAACCGTGGACATGGGTGAGGACGCACGGAAAAGGTCGAGTCTTCTACACCGCGTGGGGTCACGACGCTCGTACGTTTGCCAACCCCGGTTTTCACAATCTGGTTGAACGAGGGATCCGCTGGGCTTGTGGACAAGATCCCAGCGTTGTTCCATCGTTTGCTGACAAACCTTTGATGACCAAGCTCTCTGCCGATTTGAAACCATTCGAGTACGTCGAAGCCGACATTCCCTTCTATCCACCCGGAAAACAATGGGGTACAGTCGAAAATGCAAAACGCAAGATGCAGCTTCCCGTTTCACCCGAAGAATCGATGAAACATTTCGTCACGCCGGTCGGGTTCGAAGTGAAACTGTTCGCCTCCGAAAAAGATTTCGAAGGAAAACCGATTTCAATGAACTGGGACGAACGAGGTCGTCTCTGGATCTGCGAAACACTCGACTATCCGAACGAATTAAAGCCAATAGGCGAAGGGCGTGACCGCATCCGTATTCTCGAAGACACCGACGGCGATTGGGTCGCCGACAAATTCACGGTCTTCGCTGATAAGCTGAGTATTCCAACAGCGATCACGTTTTACCGTGGTGGAGCCATCGTTCAGGACGGAACGGAAACGATCTACCTGAAAGACACCAACGGCGACGACAAAGCCGACTTCCGCAAAGTCCTGATCACCGGCTGGTCGATGGGTGACACTCACGGCGAAGTCAGCAATTTCCAGTACGGCCTGGATAACTGGTATTACGCCATGCAGGGCTATAACAACTCGTCACCCGTGCTGACCGACGGCCGAAAAGTGACGTCGTTCCGACAGGGCTTTTTCCGATTCAAGGTTGAAGAAGCAAACGCTTCGAGTGGCAATGAAGTTGGGAATGGCAAGTCAGCACAGCCCAATCCCGTGGTGACGGACCTGGAATTCCTCCGTTCAACGAACAACAACACATGGGGACTGGGTCTCAGTGAAGAAGGTCTCGTGTTCGGCTCAACCGCCAACGGCAACCCGAGCGAATTCATGCCAATTCCAAACCGCTATTATGAAGCGGTACGGGGTTGGTCATCGTCTGTTTTAGGCGGAATCGCGGACAGCAATAAATTCGAACCACTCGATGAAGGCAAAGTCCGGCAGGTTGACCATCACGGTGGATTCACAGCCGCTGCAGGCCATGCTCTCTACACAGCTCGTAACTATCCGAAGGAATACTGGAACCGAACCGCCTTCGTGACGGAAGCGACCGGCCATCTCGTGGCGACGTTTGTCATCCGAGAAGACGGAGCCGGCTTCCGATCGAAGAATTCGTGGAACCTGCTGGCCAGCAATGACGAATGGTCAGGCCCGATCATGGCTGAGGTTGGCCCCGACGGAAATATGTGGGTGATTGACTGGTACAACTTCATCATTCAACACAATCCGACTCCGGCAGGTTTCAAGACAGGCAAAGGGATGGCCTACGAATCGAATCTACGCGATAAGAAGCACGGTCGAATCTATCGGATTGTCTATACCGGTGTGGGTGATCCAGCCGCATCCAAAAACGAGCTCGCCTCGAAGTCGTCCGACGATGGCGCCATGATGGCGGGCAAATCTCTGGATCTGTCCGGAGCCAATGCCGAACAGTTGCTGGCTGCCCTGCACTCGCCCAATTTCTTCTGGCGCCGACATGCTCAGCGGCTGATGCTTGAAAATCGCGATAATGATGTTGTTCAGCCACTGATCGACATGGTCAAAGAACAGTCGATCGACGAGATCGGACTCGCAACGGATATCAATCATGCATTGTGGACATTGCATGGTCGAGGGGCACTCGACGGCAAAAACCGCGATGCTCTGAAAGTCGTTATTCGGGCGTTGAATCATCCGTCAGCCGGAGTTCGCCGGAATGCCTTGATGGTTCTTCCTCGCAACGATGAGATCATCGCAGCGATTCAGCAGAGCGGTGTCTTACGCGACAAGAAACCACAGGTCCGACTTGCAGCACTGCTGACGTTGGCGGAATTACCTGCTTCAGCCGAAGCGGGTGAAGAGGTTCGCTTGGCGATGGCATCACCTGGAAACCTGGAAGATCGCTGGATACGCGACGCGATGGTCGCCGCCGCCGCACGACACGACTCGCACTTTTTGCAATCGGTCGTTCAAAACATCGGTGGAAAACAGGCAAGTCCACCGACGGAACTGATTGCCATTGTGGCCGAGCATTACGGGCGTGGGGCGCCGGTCGATTCGATTGGCTCACTGCTGCCGCTGCTCGGCAAAACAAGCGACGATGCCGCAGTGACCGAAACAATCGGTCGAGTGAACTCGGCCATCATCACCGGATTGGCGAAGGGCTGGCCGAAAGGCAAAGCCACGACATTCGATGATGCCACGGAAAACGCTCTGGTTGACCTGCTGAAGAAGCTGCCACCAGCCACCCGAGGTCCAATGGCGACCTTTGCCACACGTGCTGGCAGCAAGAAGATGGAACAGTACGGGACCGAGATCGCGGGCTCATTCCTGACGATCGCCAGGAACGACAAAGAAACCGAAGCAGCACGACGTGAGGCTGCCCTTCAGTTGGTTAACTTCCGACGACTCGACCCAGCGGTCGCCAAGGATATTCTGTCGATCATCACGCCACGGACGTCACCAGAACTCAGTAAGGGTCTGATCGAAGCGCTCGGAACCAGCGAAGCACCGGAAGTCGGTTCGACTCTGGTTGCGTCGCTGGGAACACTGACGCCATCCGTCCGGCCTTCTGCTTTACGAGCGTTACTCAGCCGAGCGGACTGGAGCGAGGCCCTACTCGACGGACTGGATCAAGGAGCGATTCAATCTGGCGAATTGTCACTCGATCAGAAGCAAGGCCTGACGGCACATCCTACGAAGAGGCTGGCCGATCGCGCGAAGAAGATTCTTTCGCGAGGTGGTGGTCTCCCCAATCCCGATCGTCAGAAAGTGATCGACGAACTGATGCCGCTCACCGAACTAACCGCCGATGCCGTCGCAGGCAAGGAAGTCTTCAAGAAACAGTGCACGAAATGCCATACGCACAGCGGTGAAGGGACTAAGATTGGGCCCGACCTGACGGGGATGGCCGTTCATCCCAAGAAGGAACTGCTGACTCATATCATTGACCCAAGCCGCAGCGTCGAAGGGAACTTCCGGGTCTATTCGGTTGTGCTCAATGATGGCCGCGTCATGAATGGTTTGCTCGCCTCCGAATCGAAAACGGCAGTGGAAATTTTCGACGCCGAAGGGAAGAAGCACGCCATCCAGCGAGACGACATCGATGAACTGGTGGCATCAACCAAGTCGCTGATGCCTGAAGGATTTGAAAAACAGGTCAAACCAGAAGAGATTGCCAATCTGCTGGAATTCCTGACTCAGCGCGGCAAATATCTGCCGATTCCGATCAATAAAGTCGCCACGGTTGTCAGTACGAAGGAAATGTTCCATGACGGACAACACGACGAACAGAAATTGATTTTCCCCGACTGGTCACCAAAGATTTTCGAAGGCATTCCCTTCGTGCTCGTTGACCCGTCAGGCGACAGGATCGCCAACGCGATCATGTTGAATGGAAGCAACGGTGACAAACCACCTCGCATGCCGAAGAGCGTTTCACTCACCTGCAATTCACCCGCCACGGCGATTCACATGCTTGGTGGGATCAGTGGCTGGGGCTGGCCAGCGAGCAAGAAGGGGACGGTTGCCATCAATGTCCAACTGAAATACGCCGACGGCAAGACCGAGGTACACGAACTGATCAACGGCGAGCACTTCGCCGATTACATCAGTCGCGTCGACGTCCCCCAAAGCAAATTCGCTTATCGACTTCGAGGCCAGCAAATCCGGTATTTCTCGATCGTTCCCAAACGAACAGAAAAGATCGAGACGATTGAACTGGTCAAAGGAAACGACACCGAGTCATCCCCAATCGTGATGGCAATCACGGTGGAAACACCAACGAAAGCTGAAGGGAAATAGTGTCGGTTTGCGACTTTGAGTCTTATCAGTCGGCGTTAATGACTTTTTTTGGCAGCTAATTTAGAGTGAAGCGAAATTGTGAATTTCCCTTCACGCTGAGATCTAAATTGACACAACCCCTTTTTGGCAGTATCGGGTTTCTGGTACAACAAGACAGTGCGGTGCGTGAAAGTTGTTCAAAATCAGCGAATTCAAGGAGCTGTAAGTCATGAACGTTTGGGTAGCGATGAAGTCTCGTAATTGGGTTTGCCTTTTAGCATTGTCGAGCGTGTTGTTTGCCTACGGACAAACACTAAACGGGCAAGATTCAAATGAATCGCAGAAGTTAAAAGAACGTATTGAGCAGTTGGAAGAAAAGCTCAAACTGGTGGAGAAGTTGAACAGATCGTTAGAGAAGCAGGTCGAGTCGCTGACGAACGAGAATGAGCAACTCAAACGAAAACAACCAGACCTAGAAAAAGAAAATAGCAGCAAGCAGTCACTGACCGAATTGCTTGTCGTGGATACCGTCCTAAAAGGAAACTTTAAGCACTCAGACGGGAGGCTCGGTGAAATTACGCTTAAAATTGCTGAAAAGGACGGCAAGAAAATCAAGGGGACGTCAATTGTAACGAGACCGGACGGGACAATCGCTGAAAGAGAGTTTGAAGGAGAAATCAAGCAAAACAGCCTTTCAGTTCACACGGTCGGGTCCGCGGCCAAGTTTTCAATAAACGTTTCTCGTAAAGGCGCGGGGCTCGAAGGTCGGTTCTCAAACTCCTTTAATGAGACTGGCACAATCGGCTTTAATCTGCCGAAGTAGAAATGACCCTTCAACGGTGGCAAAACTGAATCCGCGATTCGGTTCCTTACAACTTATCTATTTCCGATAAGATATTAGAAACATGGGTTTCAGATGCAGATTTTATTGGAATCGCTGATACGGCACGAAGGACAACAGTGAACAGGACGGAATTTCAACTGCTTGCCGAAACACGAATTTCTGAGGCTCATGCACTGCTCACGCTTGGTAGTCCTATGCCGAGTGGGGCTTATTATCTGGCGGGCTATGCGGTGGAATGCGCTCTAAAAGCGTGCATTGCCAAACGCGTCAATCAATACGACTATCCTGATAAACAGCTTGCGAACGATAGTTACACCCACGACATCGAGAAACTTGTCAGAGTTGCTGGGCTGGACGCAGAGCGAAGTGCAGATATTGCAGTCACGGCGATTTTTGGCCAAAATTGGAACATCGTCAAAGATTGGAATGAGAAGGCCAGATACGCACAGCACAGTCAGCTTGAAGCTCAAAAACTGTATGATGCAATTACCGATGCCACGAATGGGGTACTACCATGGATCAAAGCCCGCTGGTGAAGGAAATGGTCGATGCCGGTGCGAAATTTATTGGCGAATTCGCCAAGTATGTCCCGGTCCAGGCGGCTTTTTGGCTAAAGGCTAGTGAAGAAGAACAATGGTATCTTTATTTAGCCAGCGACCAAATTGACGACACGAATTTTGACCTTGCATATGGCGAAGTCATGCGGATTGCGTCCAGACTACCAGACCCGTGGCTGAGCCCATTCGAAATCAAAGTCGTCAGTAGCAAAGATCCCCTGGCAGCGGCCGTTGTAGGGTTTCAGAACAAATACCCTGGGGTAAACCCGACACGGCACCGCAGTCGACCGCTCGGGAACAGGATTGTTGAGGAAGTTTTCATGTACCCACCGCCTGCTACCGCTGCAATCTGATTGAAGTCGGAATTGGCGATGGCATTCCGATACCCGGTTGCTTTGAATCCTTCGAAGAAGAATCAATACTCACTGGAAATTCGGATCATGAACGTATCGGACGGGTTGTAGTTCCCGATGTTGGAACGGTAATCCACGGACCGGCCAAGAATCCAACCCCCTTCCAGTCGCGTAATTTGTCCATTCGTACGATGCTGTTCAAGACCCGCAACGAGACGGTAGTCTCGATATGTCACGACGTCATAGGCTCGATTTTCTCGGCTGATCGCCCATGAACCGCCCCCCAGTTCCCCGCTGAGTGTCAGCCAATATGAGCTTCCTTTGAATGTTATGCCGTTTTCAGCGTTCTGAATCTGTGCCAATTTCCGGGAAATCTTGGGTCTTGGAAAGACAAGATCTAATCGGACATCCCCTTCCTTAGGCGCATAGACCGTCCCGAGGACGGGAAGATACTTGATGTCATCACGCGCCAGGTCAGTGACACCCGCCACCCAGTACCAGTCTTCTTCAATTGTATAGTACGTCACCAGATGCCACGGCATTCGAAACGACTGGACCCCTTTATTGGAAAAGTCCGTATACCAGCTCGGCGAAATCATGACGTCCACTAATATCGCGTCATTGAATCGAAACCTGTCGCCCACATTAATACCGATATTAAAAAGCTGAGGCGGCAGGTCGGTGACATCCGGACCGTTCAGCCATCGGGCACCCCATTCAATATCGACGAATGTTGTGGTGACCGGCCGGGTCGGGTCATACCAGACTCGGCTTGGTGGGTTGAAAAGGAGTTCAATCATCCCCAGCCGGTCGTTCGCCCCTGCGATCCAGGCCAACGAAGAATATTGGTTTTGAAACTTGTATTCGTCAACTTTCGGCTTGGCTGTCGAGTTACGGGGGGCTCCATCGAGTGGTATCGCTTCATTCAATAATGGTGTTGGTACCGCCGGCGGCGATGGGAAAGTGTTTTCCCGTTGCCCCTCTTGAAATTCCTCCGAATACTGAGTCATCAAGATTCGGCCAGATTGACTATCTGACGTGTCGTCAGCGGCCTCTTCGTCAACGAAAGCGTTGTCGAGAATCGGGCCGTGAAACTCGACCAAGTTGCCGTCAGAGGCCATTCCGATCTGTGCGTCAAACGTAGGGGCTTGCCGCTTGGGCGAATCGTTTAGCAACGGAAACTTGGAACCTCGAACCTCAAAAATTCGAGGCCGTTTAAGATTCATCAGTGGACTCGGGGCCATTTCACCGGCATACGCAACGGCGTTGGTCAATCCCCAGATCCATGCAAAGGCGAGCCAGCGATGCAAGGAAAGAGTTTCCCATGTGACTTCATGGTTCAACAAAAATCGAGCGTTCTGGTATCAGTTCAATCCAGAACGGTCAAGACGAAATGACATTAGCAATTCCAGTTGTTTATGGACAACGAATTTACAAAGTAATTGACGAAACAAGTGTTGGGGCATCTACGCCATCGCGACCGATGGCGTCGAAACACTCAATCTCGGTGTCGCCTGCCGTTTGCTTGGGACCACCTCACAATTGGTGATCGACTCCTTTGGAAAAGAAGTTAAAGGCTGAATCCGATATCCGGTTTCCGCTATTTTTGGATTTCGAAGAAGCATATGACGGCCAAGATAGTTGCCGATACTCGCTTCCTCGCGAAATTCATTGAATGGTGGGTGGGATATCACGCGAGCCTCGTTCGCGCTGTGACGCCGCTTACCTCAAGGAATCTTGATTGAACGGTCGTCGACTTGTTGACAGGAGAATGGAACCGTTTATTCAGTTTAAACTGAATCTGATAATCCACTGAATCCTTCGGATTTCACCGCGTGGGCATCGAAAATGTTCGATCATGCCGGGTCGTTATTGGTCAGTCCGTGATCTCGATGCTCCTTTCGAATAACGAGAATTGTCATGATCGACCCAATTATGGCCAAAGCTCCTCCAACGATGACCGCCGCCACAAGAACAAGATACGCCAAAATCATTGCCCCTTGATTTGGGGGACCACTGTAGCTGGCGATATTTGCGTTATAGATTTGTCCCCAAACGTAAGCGATGATTGGCAATGTCAGTCCTGTGAAAAATAACGTAAGCCCAGTTAATTTCATCGATGACATTTGAATACTTCCTTTGAAAAAAACGAGTGTGATTTTCGAAAATTACGATTGCGGCGAATGCGGCATTTACCAACGCTGAGACGCGAGATTTCGTCTTCGCAGTCGGACGAAGATGTTCCTTCTCCTTGATGGCGACATGCAATCGACGATATCACGCAGAATTTAAAAATTTCCCAAGAAAACTGACGTTGCTTCTTAGGAGAATGGGGAAAGGATGGGCCGGACAAATTTCTTTTGTATCATTCCATCAAAATCATGCTGATGTCACCGTTCAACGCGCCGAGGTTGTCAGTTTTTGTCGCTGGAAAACGGCGAGTCACAAAGCGTAGCTGCGGCTTCCAGCCGCAGAAAAAAGGGACGGAGGCTGGAAGCCTCCGCTACAAAAACCGATATCCTCGCCGCCTGTTTTTAAATTGACTGTGTTCGAGCGCGAATCCGACATTTCGTTTCTGACACCTTTGGATTTTCACCTGGGAGAACGATCTTCATGAGACCAATTATTGCTGTTGCCTTCGTGATTGCCATTAACTTGATCGGCCCAAATCCCACCGCTGCGTTGGAAACACATTCGGTCGCCGAGTTTGGCGCGGATGGGATCGGTGACAATACCGAATCGATCCAGCGGGCAATCGATTTCGCGATGTCTCATCCATGTAAACTGGTTTTCCCGGCATCTTCCTACACAATTTCCAAGACGCTGCGGATGCGAAATCCGGGCGGAACGCGAGCCTCGGCACCTGTATTTGAAGGACGTGGATCGGAAGCAACTTTATTAAAATTCACGGGCATAAGCGGACCGCTGTTCGATGTCGTGGGGGTTAATAACGCCGGCCAGTTCCTTCACGATTTGACCTTCGAAAGACTCAAGCTGGTCGGCAGCGACCGGGACACGAATGAACATGCCATCCAGATGATGGGCTGTTATGCGCCGAGCATCAAAAATGTCTCCATCACCGGATTTGGCGGTGATGGCATTCGAGTTAATGGAGATTTGTCGATCGACAGTAACCCGGACTTCACCGCCACGATCTTTCTGTCTGTTGAAGGATGCATGATCTCGCGGATCGGTGGACGCGGGTTATTCGACAACCATCCGATTGGCTGCCCGTCAGTTTCAATTCAGCGAACCGTATTCAACATGTGCGGTACCGGCGGAGCCATGATTCAAAGCGCTGGTTTTGTCATCGAAAGAACCGCCTTTGCAGGTTGCGGCTGGAAAGGGGAATCGAGTCTGGTCAACGCCGCTGGTATCGGGCTTCAGATCAAAACTCCTGGAGGCACCGTCTCGCGCGGTCTGCTGCGATGCTGCGAGTTTGACACCAATCGTGGTGAACACCTGCGGATGGACAACTTTGCCATGGCCCGGTTGGAAAACAACCGTTTTATCTACGCTGACCGTTTTGACATTGGTCTGCTTTGTCCTCCAATCGGCGCGAACATGGCACCGCTAAGCGCGAATTCTGTGCTGACCGAAATTGTCATCGATGGTCTGTTCCACCGTGTCGACGCCCCCGGCACTGCGGTGGGAATCAAGTGGTCAAATTCCACCAATGTGGATGAGACATCGATTGAAGTGATCAGAACTCGAATGACGAATAGTGGAGGAGCGACTTTTACTGCCGTGGATGGCGTGCCGTAAGTCGAATGCAGAGGGACACGAATGAGACTGCTAATTTGACGAGTTGAAACGGGGACTCAGGTTATTTCGCCAGCCCGCATGGATTTCTTCAGGTTTGAAACATGACTGGATGAGTCCGATTTCCGGGATTCTGCTAGTAGCCTTCTCGCTCCGAGGCTGTCATTTTTTGTAGCGGAGGCTTCCAGCCTCCGTACATTTTGCTCTGCGGCTGGAAGCCGCAGCTACGGCTTGTGCTACGCCGTTTTCGACTTACAAAAACTGACAACCTCTCCGCGAGAAGAAAGCCGAGTTGCCATTGACCTTGTGATCAATCGAAGCTTTCAAGTGTCAGTCGAGGTCTGTTGCAATTCGGCTATCGTCTCGGCGGAGCGAGACGGCGACTTTGGTCTGAGGTGAAACCTCAGGGATTCTTCGAGAGACGTTCCGACTCTTGAATGTCGGCGGCGGCAGCCGCCTCGTTCCCTTGCAATTGATAGACCTTGGCTCGGTTCGCATAGGCGGCCGCACCAAGAGGACGATCGACTCGGACGCCCCGTTGATGCGTGAGGCTGATGACACGGGTGTAGTCAGTCATCGCGGAATCGAAATCGTTGAGGGCGACGTGTGCTCGACCACGGTTTAAATAGGGCAAGCCCCAGTTCGGCGCAAGACGTATCGCTTCATTCAGATCAGCCAGGGCCTCGTTGTTCAGGCCCATCATTGTCTGAATCAGACCTCGGCTATTGTAAGCGGCAACATACTTCGGATCGAGTTCGATTGCGGCTGTGCAATCTGCCAGGGCCTCTTGTCGCAGGCCCAGGCGGTCCCGAGCGACGGCACGCGCAAGGAAGACTTCTGGGTCGTGCAGCCCCAGTTTGATCGCTTCTGTGCAATCCGCGACGCAGCTTGCGTGATCCTGGCGCTGGCTATGAATGAGGGCACGGATCGCGTAGCCGAAAGCCACATCGGGTTCGGCATCGAGGACCTTCTGGCACGCGGCCAAGGCCGCTTCAACATTGCCTCCGCGTACCCGGCCCCGTTCAATAAGACGCAGTCGCTGTTCGGCGCGGGATAAAGGGGACAAGCCACTTCGCCGCATCCCCAACGGCATTAACCCTCCGGCGTCGTATTGATTATGCAGGAGCAGAAAAAGAAACTCAGGCTCGATACCAAACCGAGTCAGCCACTCGTTCAGGGCCTGGCCCTTGCAGAGATTGGCGTCTTGCTTCCACTGTTTCCAGCGGATTGCCTGACCATGTTGCAGACCGATCGTCGCGAGGAGTTCCTCGCCTGAGAAAAGTTCGAGCGTGGGTCCGCCGGGACAACTGCAGTGGCTGAACGTCTGTGGATCCTCAACAATCCGAAGCGCTTGGCGGAAATCCGCCAATGCTTGTTCGTCCGACGTATCGAGGAGTGCCTCAGAACTCATCGCCTTCCCCCGGAGCAGACCTCCAGCAATGGCGCGGACGCGTGTCACTTTCGGCAGCAGTTGGTCGAGGTCGCGCTGGGCCGGATCGGGTGCGTTATTCTCACCATACATGTAGTCGAACTGGTCGCGGCTCATCACCATGACGGCGTTACCCATCTGAATGGTGACTTGCGGCGAGTCATCGTCTAACCCGGAGAGCACCTTCGGACGAGTTGATGGCGGCGGCGTGGTCGGTTGCTTTTTTCCGAAGAGCCAATCGAAAGATCCCATCATGCACCGTTAACTCTCGGACTCGTGATTTTCAAGAAGACTCAGTCGATGGTACGAAACTGGCGTTCGTCCTACAACGTGCGAACGTGCCGCTTTGTGATTTCCCCTCGTTCCCCATGTCACGGCTCACTCTGGCAACTCGAAGACCCACACGGCAACGGGAATCAGAAGGAATTCCAAAGCGACATAGACCACCAGGATTGGCGATGGCCAACCGTCAGCCAACAGGCTGATCAGTCTCCCGGTCACAAGTCCGCCCGCAAAAATCACGGTGGTCAACACGGCAGTATTTCGGTGCTTGTCATTGAAAGCGGAAAAGAGCCAAAACAGACCAAGCCCAAGGTAGAGCCCCATGATTGCCCGAAGAATATGGGCAAAATCCACAGACATCGCAGGGACATTAAGAAACGTCTCAGCGAACCATGTGGGAGAAATCCCATACAGAAACGCGATGATCGAAACGACAACAAATGCGAAGATCAGAAAGGATTTATTGATCGACTTGCAAACTTCTTTCGAAAACCTGCCCAGGATTATTCCAGACAAGGTTTTGCGTTGCATTGTCGTTCTTCTCAGTTGGCTTTCCGGGAATCCACAGGCGTCGACAGATGTTAGAATTTCGTGATCCAATAGCGTATTCAAAACGTATATCAACGGGAAGTTGCTCAGTCTCTTCACCGGTCTAACGTCTCTTCTCGAAAGGTGCGGCCATGCAGCGTTGCCCGGACTGCGACGAACTCATCCTGGCGGAAGCGATCAACATCAAGGAGGGATTCGCACTTTGCCCGGTATGCGGCCGGTTGACGAGGCTATCTGAACTTAGCTTTCGCAGTCGCTCGATCGTGGAAACACTCAATCAACCGCCAGCCGGTTGTTCGATCTCACCGGTTGGACACGGAGTTATCGTGCGGGCCTCGTTACGATCGATCACTGGTTTTTTGGTGACGACAGGCATTGCACTGTTCTGGAACGGTATCGTTTCTGTTTTCGTACTGATTGCCATCGCCGGTCTTTACGTCAACCTGATCGGTCCCCTTCCAGCCTGGTTCCCTGCTCCCGGAATGAACGGTGCACCGGTGAACCTGGGTCAGACGCTGTTCCAGTGCGTGTTTCTCATTCCATTTGTGATCGTCGGAACAGGAATGGCTGGCGCCGCCCTCATGAGTCTCTTCGGCAAAGTCGTCGTGGTCATTGACGAATTCGACTCCTATGCCGCCACAGGCTTCGGCCTCTTCATCTGGAAAAAACGGTTCGACCCCTTGCAAGTCCATTCCATCACCATCAGTACCAGTTCCTCGGAATCGGAAGGACGAACCAATTCCAATCGCATGATTGAAATCATGTCCGACCGTACCATCAAGTTTGGCTCAATGTTGCAATCTGACCGCCTGGAATGGATGCACGCCGCGCTGAAAGAATTGTTGCTCAAATCCACGGCAAACCGAGCTAACTCAAATCTGCCCGTTCTCACGTGGATACCTCGCGGCGAAAAATAGAACGGGTACAACGAACCTGATCGGAATTTGATCTCAACGGAACACAACTCAACCAACTGAACGGAATCCTCGGGCTGCAACTTCGTGGTCAGTTGCCTTTCCTATTAAATGCTCGAAGCGATACCCGTATCGGCTATGGGAAACCTGCCCTCATTCAAGTCAGTTGAAAATCGAATATGCCAGTTAGCTGGCACACTGTCATGCATTGACTGCTGTCGACTTTGCCCGCTCGGGCCGGGTGCGGGGTCCGTTCAGAAAACGCCCCAGCCATGTGTGACGAACCATCGCCTGATACGTCCATAACAGAAAGGACGTCACGACCACGACGATCAGCAGAAATTTCACGATGGCCGGGTACGGCAAGTCTCGCACCACGTACTGAGCGCCGATGATCAGTGGCAAATGGGCGAGGTAAAGCCAGTAAGCCGAGTCCGACAGGTATTGCATCGTTGCGCTTTCGAATGAACAAACCTGCCGCAACAAACCGATGAGGCCAAAGGTGATGAACCAGGGGTACGTCGCCTGCAGTGCGACGATGATGATCCGGCGGGCATTCGGCGTGAGTCCATATCCTGCCGGGCCGGCCCACCCTTGCGTCAGGGCTAAAAGCAGAGGCAGAATGACCATGAGCCCTAATGTCAGCGGGAGCCACCACCGTTCACCAACGTGACCGGACCGTTCGTCGAACCCGAAATAGGCCGCCCCGAAGCCGAAGAAGATTGCGTAATACGCAAACACATGCGGGATGGGTAAGAGGCCGATTGAAGTATCCGGGCCGATCATCGAGATGGTTCCGTTTTCTCCCATGTACCACTGTGGGATCATTGTCAGAGGAATCAACCAGAGATAGCGGGTGGGGGAAACTCGCAGCCAATCAGGCAGCCGGAACGATGAGAATCGTGATCCGATGGCACAAAGGGCAGCATAGCCAACGACGAGCCACCACAGGAACCAGAGGAACCACAGGTGGTGGAACAGGGGCATTTGCATCAATGTGTCCACAAGTCTCGCCTTACTCCCCGCCGTCGCGCCGTGCTGGCGCAGTGACTCCGCGATCGCGGCCTTGCGGCGTTCTAGCCCATCTTCGTTGAGCTCAAGCTGAAGAATTGACGCAAAGTAGCGGGTCGTCCCTTCATCAAGTATGGCGACATCCAATGGCGTGTTGCCACGATTGTTCCTGGTATTGACCTTTGCGCCGTTCCGCAAGAGCAACTCGACGGCGTTCTCGTGGCCCAGAAAGGCTGCTGCGAGAAGGGCAGTCCCTCCGTCTTCTGACGGGGCATTCACATTGGCTCCCCGACGAATGAGAAGTTCGATGGCTTCTGTCTGACCGGACAGAGCGGCCCACATCAACGGCGTTCCCCCTTGTTCGGGGGCCACGGCGTCGACCGCCGTCCCACTGGCAAGATGTTGTTCGATGGCGTCGAGGTCGCCTGCTCTTGCGGCGCCCCAAAGATCCGACGCATCCCTCGCCTGGTGGGGTTGAGCAGTTTTCGGAGGGGGGGACGACATGGCAAGGGCCGAAATCCCCACCGTCAGCGGGACGATGGTCACCATGCCCAATAGCAGAGGAAGGAATACCCTGTTGAATCGTTGTTTGACGAGTGACTTCCAACCTCGACGGTGGAGCAGCATCGCACTGAAGAAGCCGCTCATGACAAAAAACAGCGGCATCCGAAAGCCATGGATGGCCGAGAAAATAATCCCGAATACAGGTTCCTGCCGACAATCGGTGACAATCCAGAACGCCGGGAAGAAAGAAAGGGACGCGTGCAGGACAATCCCCAACAACATGGCACCGGCGCGCAAAGCGTCAAGGTCCGATCGCCGGGAAAAGGATGCGG
>JBAXBD010000053.1:0-16191 GCA_037142165.1 Schlesneria sp.
TCCTTGAGCAGTGTCAGGTCATAGCCACGCTCCAGAGCTGCGTAGGCGGTTGCGCGGATGCACCAGTTTGTCTGCGCTCCTGCGAGGACAATATGCGTGACACTTAAGCTCGCCAGATTCTTTTCCAATTCGGTCCCCTCGAATGAGGACTCGAATCGTTTGTAGATTCGAGTCTCGGTATCGGCGGGGATAAGTTCCGGCATGAGCTGCCAAGCGGGGGAGTTTCGGGGCAAGTCATCTGCTTCGTGCTGCACCCAGATCACGGGAACGCCGGCTGCCCGAGCCCGTTCGATGGCTCGGGCGACCCTCTTGACGACAAAGGTTGCCTCCCAGGCTTCGGAGACGACGCCAACCTGGACGTCGATTATCAGGAGGGCGGATTTGTTGCCGTGGCGGATTGTACTCATCGATCGGCGACGGATTTCATGTTGGAACGGGTTCAAACGTTTCATTTGAGGAGGGACGGCGAAGTTGATCTGCGGTGTACTTCGTCGTCCCTTTTGAACACCTTGTCCGGAGCCTGTGTTTTACGCGTTTTTCTTAAGTGACGTGGACATGCACGCAACGCATAAAAGATCCCCGGATGCGATTCTCAGGTGCAGACTGGCGTACGAATCATGCAATCCGGCGTCTGGCACAGAAGACGACGATTGCCCCCAGTCCCAACAGAACGATTGAGCCCGGCTCAGGCACAGCTGCAGGCAGCGCTGCAGAAGGGGTCGGCAGTGTCCCGGTAAACGCGGTGGGGGTACCGCCGACATTGCCGAAATCATAAGTGTGAGACTCGCCCGTCCCCGTCAGCGACCCGGCGATAAGTTGTCCATTGAACCCGCCACTGTTGAAATCGACATGTGCGAAGGCTGCCAGAACACTGCCGCGAACGGAGCTTAAAGTGATCGTGTTATTTCCTGATGGCGTATCATAGAAGTTGTAAAGAACGTGGCCGACGTCGCTTGGGTTTGTGCCACCGAACGATGTTCCTGTATTCGGAATCGAAAACGCGGTCCCATCTTTATCAACGTCGATCACGAATGTCGTATTGGCCACATTGGAATTGAAGTTCAATCCCGAATTAGCAGTGGCGAGCTGCGACGCCGTGACATGGAAGATCGCGAGACTGCTCGATCCGGCATTGAAATTCAGTGCACCGTATTGGATAAGCGGCGTTGCAGTGGCAGCAAGACCTCCGAGATACGTTGACTCAGCCTTTAACGAAGCAGCGGCGTCGGAAAAGAATGTTGGTGACAAGCCACTATTTGCGATGATCGACGCACCATTGTTCGTCGACGAGCCGGCGAGATTGTCGACGTGATACGTCGCTCCGGCGGCCGTGCCAGTCAAGGTCGCTTTGCCAGCGATCTCCGCAGCACCGTTAACAGATCCATATGTTTGTGTCAGGTTGCCGCCAACCAGTAAGTTATTTCCGCTGGAAACCTGTGTGGCAATGGACATGCTCGTCAACGTCAGGTTGCCCCCAACCGCGACGCGGCCCTGCGTATCACTGTTGCTGCGGGTCGAGTCTCCAAGCACGAACTCGTTATACCCTGAAGCTGGACCAAGTCCGATCCAGCCACCCTGTGCAGACGAAAAGTTCACCGCCAAAGTGAGAAATGCAAAAACACGAAGTATTGGTTTCATACCGTTCCCTGAACTCAAAAACTGCATCTGCGCCGATCGAAAGAACGTCGAGCGAGCAGCAACAAACACGAATGCACGTACACTGAAAAAGTGATGGACTGACCGAACTGCAGCTAGTCACGACGACTTAAAACGATCGTGATGCGCCCAGGTGATTTCCGAAGAAACCGTTCCCTTAAAAGCCAGCTTCCATCAAACGAGCACATCGATACCAAGAGGATGCACACAGCGCGATCAGCCGGATGTCAGCCTGCGCTACATTTCCGTTTTAGACGCGGTCCAACTTTTTCCCACATTATTTTCCAACTATTTTTCGAATTTCATTGCAGATTTACGAAACCAAAAGAACACTTGTGCACACAGGTACACACACCGCTACTTTGCCTTGAGCCGAATCTCACTTCGTGAAATCAAAAATCGAATAAGCACACGTCTTTGTCCCTTGGGTCAAAGACGCGCAGAGTTTTTGTACGAAAAAACACGGGTTCGCCTGAAGACAGTGCCCCTGTTTGTCGGCCTTCCGCCAAGCAATGTCGAGCAATACAACGAATTTCGATTTCAAAGAGTTTGCTGCTCTAAGGACTCCGCAAAAGCTGAGCATGCGAGTGACGGAGAATGAAAAATCCTTCACCGCATTGCCCCTGTGGACTCAGTCCGTTTCAATAACGAATCCATCAAACGAATGTGGATTCAAAGCAGATTTCCTTTAAATACATTCCCGAAGGGGCTTTAATGGTCAGCCTCAGCGGAATGGCGGTATCACGACAAAGTAGTAGAAGCATTAATCAGTAACATGGAACTTACGCACCGACCGTGATACGGAGAGACCCAACAACTACATGAATAATATTGTCAGCGTCGACCACATTTCGCACACTGATTTTATGAGCGGCTACAAGGCAATATGGCCCCACTGCGATTGCGACTACAATATCAAAACGCTTTTGTCGGATCATATTATAACATCGTACACACGCTTGAGAACACTCCTTAAATCCATGTGGACTTTCAGAAATCTTGGAATGCCAACCGCCTTCTTGCCCGGTTAATTCGAAATCAATTGAAACGGAGGGCCGCAAATTGCGGACAGCAGCTATGGCTTGGCCCACAAGGGTTTGAGAAATCAATTTTCTGCTGGAAAAAAATCTTTCGATGACTTTCGTGAGCATCAAAGACGGTGACGCTATTCAATGGCTTATTACCTGCTACGGTGCCAGCCAATGGACCGCGTTTTCCAAAATCTGTAACGTTTCTGGTTGCTTGAAAACATCGAATGTTTCGTGGCCTGGGCGGAAGTAGAACAATCGGCCTTTGCCGATCTTCCAGACGCTTCCGCTACGGAATCGTTCACCCGCATCCCAGCGTTCTTCAAAGACGACTTCGTCCGGGGTTGGAACATGAAATGGTTCGTCGTACATCTCGGTATGGGGGATATCGAAATGTTTCGGAATTCCTTTTGCAATCGGATGGTCTGTCAGCACTGTGGTAACGTGACTCGGCTTGCCATCGCCACGATAGGCGGGGAAACAACAATTCGGCAGGTTGACCTTAAGCAGGATCGTTCCGTCGGACTGAGTGACCTTTTCCACGTTTGGAGTCAACACGGCATCCCGCTTGGGTTGGCCGTATTTCTCGGGCCGAATCGCATCGACTTTCACCGCTTTGCGCTCTTCGGGGGTGAGGGTCAAAAGCGCGTCAGCGATCGCCCGTTCGTTCATCGCCTCGATAAAAGGGATCGACCAGTGCGCGGAATGCAGCGAGATCATCGAGAGTTTTCCTCGCTTAATTCTCTCGACCAGTTGCTGGCCCGTTTCAATCTTGATCTCGCGATGTCGAACATGCCCCCACCAGATGAGAACATCACACTCATCGAGCGTTACTTTCGAAAGTCCCTGCTCCGGATCGTCAAGGCGTACCGACTTGACTGTCAGGCCTGGACGCTGCTTCAAATAGTCGGCAATTGCGTTTCCAAGGAAGTTTTCGTAAGCCTGCTTTTGGGCTGGTTGCCGTTCGTCCCAGACGACGACCCTGATTGGTTTTGTCCTCTCATCGGCGATTGCCGACATCAACGCCCCGAAAAACAACAGGTATCCCGTCGCCATGGCAAATATTCGAATCATGAGACTCTCGTTGAAAGCTAGAAGTGAAATGATTAGATCTGTGATTCCAAGCAACCTGTGTTATACAGCTAGGCCAATACCGCTGACGAGTCATCAAGGCTGTCAATTCTTCCGAGTAACAAATGGCAAGAGACAAGCCATATCATGGGCTAATTCCCATGCTGAAAAAACTGAAGAGCTGTTCGCCTGAGGTTTCCTCATATTGACTGAATTGCCTGTTCTCGATACCTTCCCGCCGCGCGCTGGACCCAATGAAAACACCTCCGTTACGAACAAGTCACGATCGGTCCTCGGATGTGAGGCAAGGACGCCGATGGCCGGGTTTCATACACACATCACCGTGAGTACGCTTGTTGGCGTCGGGTACGCCTATGTCGGTACATCCTTACTGGGATTGCCTCTTTCGACGTGTGCGATTGGTGGCGGGCTCTGCGCCATCTGCGGGATTATGCCCGATTTGGATAGCGACCACGCTGTCCCTGCACGGGAAACGTTAAGCTTTCTTGCAGCGGTTGCACCGATGCTGCTGTTTTACCGGTTCCATTATGAAGGGCTGGCGACCGAACACATTATGCTGTTTGGTGCACCGCTCTATCTTCTGATTCGATTTGGCTTCGGTGAAATGCTGAAAGCGTCCGTACATCGAGGGATGTTCCACAGCATTCCCGCGGCCATGATTGCGGGCCTGATCGCTTATGTGATCTGCGATACGGGTGTGAGTCTCGGTCGTAGTTACAAAGGGGTTGGAGCCGTGATTGGTTATATGGTCCATCTAATTCTGGATGAGATTTGGGCAATCGAGATACACGGCCGTCATCTGCGTCTGAAGAAGTCGTTCGGTACGGCAATGAAGCTATTCGGAAATGTTCGCAGTGCAAACACTGCAACGTGGGGATTATTGACTGGAATGTCGGTTTTCGCGGCAAACGATCATGGACACCCTGAAGTAGCCGCTCCATTCCAACGTATCAGTCCCGGTCAGCTTGAGCCGATCGAGACGGCAGAACAGCCTAAAGCGGTCCGCATGACCTCACATCAGCAGAGACGCCCGATGGCGACGATCCGTCGACAATCAGATCCAGATCAAAACAGCCAGGACGACTTGGATTGGTGATGACAACTATGAAAACCCCTCCCGGATTTTTCAGATGTTAACCCGCGTTAACTTTTGTTAATCAGTTTTCTAACTCACGGCAAGTCGGGTTTACGAAGAGAAGGATTGAGAACATGGCGGCATTGGGTGGTGTTACCGCATACGACGGAGTCATGGCTCTGATCGTATTATTTGCCACTGTACACGGCTACTGGAAAGGAGCCACTTGGCAGATCGCACCAATCATGTCGCTGGTACTGGGCTATATGGTCTCAATGCCAATGTCGGTCACAACGGCTCATTATTTTGGCGACCCTCCACAGAACCGCTTGTTTGCTTTGGTCACCATATACATCGGTGTTTCGATGGTGGTTTATCTCCTGGTTCGTTCGTTTCGAGAAGGGATTGAAAAGGCCAAGTTGACGGAGTTTGATCGCCATCTCGGTGCATTGCTTGGCGCCTTAAAGGGGATCCTGCTGACCTTGGCGATCACGGTAATTCTACTCATCTATTCATCAATGGCTCGAGATTTGATTTTGAAGTCGGAAAGCAGTTCCATTGCCGCCAAGATTATCAACGCGGTGTATCCGATCCTGCCAAAAGCAATGCACGATATCCTTAAGCCGTACTTACAGCAGCTTAATCGCGAGCTCCCTCTTAATCTGAACTACAGTGACAATGATGGCCAGATCAATAACTCGATCCTGCCCGAGAAGCGGTCGCCACTAACTCCTACCAACACGAGTGCACGACGAACTTCGTTTGATCAATTTGCACCTGAACTCCGTCAAAACTTGATTTCTGAAGAGGAAGACGACGATCAGGGATACCCCGCCGCTCAACCACCTCGACGGCTATCAGCCCCAGCGGATGATTTCGATACTCGCGTCAACCGACGCCGGGATTCCGCCAGCCGCGTTGCACCGCGATACACACCAGATTATCAATTAGATGATCGCGATCCAACACGAACTTCAAGACGAACAATGGTCCCCGTTCCCGCCGAGGAAGATGATCCATTCGTGCCTGCTGATCGAAACCGTTATTCGCAGCCGCCGTTGTCGAGATAAGCTATTTTTTTACTCATTGCCCCACGCTGCTTTCGCGAAGGCTTCAAGGTCGTCGTATTTATTAACCCAAGTCGTGTACATAACTCCGCGAAGTGTCTTTAAGCCTTTGGCTTTCTTCAGCCAGGGAGCGATGCTCTTAGGGTCGCCATCGTAATATCCAGCCAGAATCTGCGGGCAGCCTAGTTTTTCAAAAAAGGACAGACTTTCATCGGCTTTTTCAGAGTTCCAGTTGAGTATGGTCATTCCTGGTTCGAGACCTTCCCACGAACCTTTCAAACTGCCGTTGACAAGATAATATGGCCCGCTAACGGCATTGTGATGCGGATCGAACATGTCATTCCATGTGCACAATCGGGCTTTCGGATTGAAAGCCCTGACTAACTTAACCGTCTGACGCATGTTGTCCGCGAGAGCCTGTCCAGCGGTTCGAGTCTCACCGCGAATGCCGGCCCCCCAATTGCCAATGCGGATTTCATCGTGTGACAACATGTAGCTTCGGGGCGAAAGTAATTTCTCGACTCCACGCACCTGTTTGTCGACGATTTTGAATACGTCTGTATGATTGAGAGCTGCAGGGACCTGACCCTCATAAATCGTCGCGGTGTGATAGTAACTGACCTTTAGCTTTGCGCCGTCCGCAATGCGACTACCCGAGGGAATTGTCAATCGGGGAGGTTCGTGAAAGACCTCATATTCACCTTCCCACGGAACGTTTCCTAAGCGGGTGTCGGCCAGTCGAACGAAGTCTTTTCCTTCTTCATAAGGCTTACCATTTTCATCAGCGACAACCAAGGGACAGTCATTACGTCGTAAAAGATTGACAAACGGAACTTCTTCCAAACGCACGTCGTCGAGCCAGATCTTACCTGTCGTTCCACCCCAGACGCCGCAATAGAAAGTAAATTCGTCGCTGTCCAAAGAATTAAAGACCGAATGGTGCAACGTCCAGTCCTGGGTTGGTTTGACTCCGACGAAGGAATGGGAAAGCGTCCTGCCTCCGGCGTTGATTGCCATCAAACGAACTTCATTGGATTTTTCGAACCCATCCGTCTTGACCCACACTGATGCATGATACTGTCGCCAGGCATGGCCCTTGACTTTATGAATTAGCCGACCAAGTCCATTCTTCGGTTCGACCGTTGATAGCTTTTCAAACCGCAAAGAAGCTTCACCAGAATGCTTGACCTTCGTGTCGATGAAGCTCACAGACCCTGGACCGTCCTGGTAATCCCAACCCAACGCTTTGTCATTGTTAGACTTTTCAAAACCACCTTCCGCCAGCGGTTTCCATCGGGTATCAACGATCGCACCCCCGTTACTTACGACCATGGGGAGCTCTTTCACGGGAAGCTCTTCTGCAAGGTTCGGATCGTGAGCCAGAATGCCATTACTATATCCGAAAGGCGCAACAGCCGGGATTATTTCGAGACCTAGCTCATCCGCCAAGCTGCGTACAATCGCCACGTTTTTGAAATAACGGTCAACAACCCGGTCGAGGACATGGAATTTGTAATCGGCGAGCAAGATGCCGTTGTAGCCTGCTGCCTTCGCCCGACGGAGAATCGACAACGCATGTTCGGGCTCACCCTCTCCTTGAAGGTTGACCGCCAGATAGACCCAGCGATCAGCGAGCTTTTCCACAGGCATCGCGTCTTGTGCATGACCATATACATCAAGTAATAAGCCAAAAAAAACCGCAATCAATCCGGCAAACACGGACGTCCCTCGACGACAAAGGCAAGTGGGTTGTCGAATGATTGATCTACGATTTACTCGATGTGGAGGATACATGGAATTGTTTCCTGTAGAAAACCGGAACCTGTTCTCCGCGTTGCTCTGGATGTGAGCCATCATCGTTCGTAGATCTCAAGCGGCAATCCATCAGGGTCCGCAAAGAACGTGAATCGCTTTCCTGTATACTCGTCGACGCGGACTTGTTCCACAGCGACTCCTTGACTTTGAAGCTCCTCGGCTGCTTTGTCAACGTTTGGAACCTCAAAGGCCAGATGCCTCAATCCGCATGCCTCAGGGTAACTTAATCGAGCGGGCGGACCGGAAAATGAAAACAGTTCGATCTGCACTCCATCCGGCAAACGTAGGTCAAGCTTATAAGAGTCACGCTGCTCTCGATAGACTTCTGAAACAATCTCAAGCCCTAGTACTTGCGTATAAAAGTGTTTTGACTTGTGGTAGTCAGAGCAGATAATCGCGACGTGATGCGTCCGTAGAATCTTCATATGGACTATTTTTCGTTCAAGAGTTCTTCGATCCGCTTGCGAAATAATTCTTCGCCCGTGGCGCCCTTCCAGTTTAATTCACCATACCACCAGTTTCGTACGCGACCTTGTTTATCGATCAGGTAAACGCTGGGCCACATATCATTTGCCCACGCTTTCCAGTTCTGTGCCGATGCATCAAACGCGATAGGATATTCGATCTTCCGCTCGTTAACCTGCCGCTTCAAATTATCGAGCGACCGCTCAGATTCGGTTTCTGGAGTGTGTATGCCAACAATCGTCAAACCAGATTTCGCGAATTTTTCATTCCACGAATCGTAATGTGGAAGATTACGAATGCAATTGATACACCCAAACGCCCAAAAATGAACCACGACAACTTTTCCCCGTAACTGATGCAAAGTCAACGACGGTGAGTTAATCCATGCAGAGACATCACGCAGTTCAGGAGCCACGCATCCGACTTTAGTGACTCGATCCAAATCGAATGGCTTGCCTAGTAGTTGACTCAGTTGCGTCTGCTGTTGAGCGGTCAAGACATCCGCAAATTTCTTCGATTCCGCCTTTAATTGCCGGTTCCGAGCCTCCTCCTGACTGGAGGCGGATAACGCGGCAATCGTCCTTTCGTTTTCCTCTCGTAGACGCGGGACATCTGCCAACAGGATTCGTATCCTCGATAGTTGATCGCTCGAAAGCTTCAAACGTTCGGCCCATTCGGGAGTGACGATAGCCTTCCAGTTTCGCGCCTGCAAAATAATCTGGTCGAAACGATCAAGCTGAGACGAATTCAGTTCTAGCTTCAGGCTTCGCCGTAAATTCGTCAGCAGAGATTCAAGCTCGGCCGAACAGTTCTTGACAGGGACATCTCGCAGTCGCCAGAACGATTCATCGACCTGGGCGATTGCTGCTTGCACCCCATTAATTTGCTTCGTATCGAGACCAAGTTCTGCCTGAACCGCCGGGTCACGTATCAGACCTAATGTGAGAAATGGAACTGCGGGAATTTCAGGTTGTGCATCATCAGCGGATTGGTTCGAGACGATCTTGGCCGGAGACTTGGGCGGTGCTGCGGATATCGTCAGTGCACAACCCCATGCAACTCCAATCACTACGACACCGAATATTGTGATTAATTTGGCTGTTCGAATTCTCATGAGATAGAGCCTTGTACTTAAAGCAACCAAGTTTGATTACAATTTTGCGGTAACGCTTACATCCTTATGCCTCCACAACGACATGAGAACGATTACGAGTCTGGCTGGCGAGAATCCAACCACTTTCGATTTCGCGTTCCACAGCAATCAATGCGCCTGAGCAATCCATTGAAGCCGCCCCTTCCATTAAACAAGTCTACTTTGATTAAATATTCCTGGATCGGTTCCTTTGAGAAAAGCGATTGGCATAGATTTGATGCAAACCCTTTGACGAATTTGTCAGCATGATTGATTGCCTAACGTCATCGAGAAGTCAGCATTTCAGATGCATAATAGCAACTTTTGTTACAGGTTTTCCAAAATTCATTCTCGAAAGAACAAGCCGCTGTTCTCGTGAATTTGTGAGACTATGCCCCCCGCATTAAAGCTCGGCCCAAGCCTTGACAGTAAGTTCCAAAACGGGAGCGACCTCTCGCGAATTAATCAACACGGACTGCCGTAACAATTGGATGAATACCCGTTAGCTCATACTCGCATTCAATCACACGAAAGCCACTCTTGGCGAGCAGGTTGGACAGGCACTCGGCGTTGCGCTGGTAGTGTCGCAGGCCAAACACTCGGGCAAAAAAACGACCTGTACCATACTTGTCAACGAACCCGTGAGTGACCAGGCTACCACCAGGAACCATCGCAGTTCGAACGGCGTTAAGCATCTCGACCAGCTGCGTATCGTCCAAGTACTCGATAATCCCGACGAGCTTTGCAATATTGACGCCTACGCCGGGTAGTGAATCTTGGATTCGCCGTGCGTCTCCCTTAATAAACTGAACTCGATCAAGCAGTCCGAGATTTTCGGCAAGTGCTTTGCCAAAAGGGCTGGCATCTTCATCAAGGTCAATCAAGTAGGCCGTCATGCGAGACGAGGCGATCTTTGATTCGAACATCGCGGTCTGAAGAAGTCGACCGGGACCGGCTCCAATTCCCAGTAATGTGACAGGACCTGCGGAATCGTGCTTGCGAATCAATCCAGTGAGTCGTTTGATAACGATCTTTCTTCGATTACGTGCAGCCATCGTGATGGGATTGCCTGGCAAAGCCTGTCGGTCCAGCCAGTCGACAGGCGGTGCATTCTTGTAAACAATTTCCATCGATCGCCAGCCTCCAGGTCGAAGGAATGACTCTGCAATTAATGGACTCCGACTTGTTTTCAGCAAGGCCCTCAAAAGGGAACATGGGATGAGATAATTCTTACCAGGATTTGTGAGAAAGTAACCAAGCCGTTGCATCGCTGAAGGCGCTTCGAACGACGATTCGCCGAGTCCCGGCAGCCGAAAATCGGGAACGGGGCTTGTTTCGCAAACCTCGGCGGATACGACAGTCTCGGCCATCCGATACTCCTTCTTAAGATATTCGAGGCGTATTTCGCTTAATCACGTGTCCGACCAACCCGTTCGGCTTCTGGCAAGGTCATTTGACCACCTGAACATCATCATAAAGAAAGCGTCAGCCGGTCCCAATCAAGTCGACTAGATCTCCGGAATAAATCAACCAGAGATTTTTAGCCCATCACTTTTTTCATCAGTTCAACATACAATTCGTACCGACCCTCGAATGGCTCGAAAACGGGAAACTAAATCCAATATATTGACTCACCCGGTATGATTTGTTTGTTGACCTTTTTCCAAAAACATTTCGGGCCTGTCCATTTTGATCTGGAAGTGAATTATCATGCCTGAATCTTCACCGCAATTAGAGTTTGCCCGTTTGATCAAATCTCAGCGAGTTGGCTTTCTCGGAACTCTTCGCGACGGAACCCCAACTGTCTCCATGGTTCCATACGCTGAGACCCATGATTTGTCGTCTTTCTTGATACATATTAGCGGCTTGGCCCAACATACTCAGGATATTGCGCACAGTTCACGAGTTGGCTTGATGATTGCAGAACCAGATGATGGTTCTCGAAATCCTCAAACTTTGGCGCGAGCGTCGGTGAAGGGAAATGCAGTCATTGTCCCAAGAAGCTCAAGTAACTACGCGGAGTTGGCGGACTTGTATATTAAAAAATTTCCCGACTCGGCAATGACGTTTTCGCTTGGCGACTTTGAACTCTATCGGATCGAGGCCAAATCCGCCCGATTCGTTGCGGGTTTCGGCAAAATCTTCAATTTCGGAACCGTGGATTTCCTCGAGGCAGCGACAATTCACTCAAAGAGTCAAGTATAATATGCAATCTTATCCATCATCAGCATCGAAGAAAACGACGGTTCAAAATCCGACGTAACTTAATCAACTTGAAAGAATTCGACCAAAAGGTCGTCCTGAACATCTCTCGTGACCAATAAGGCTCCAGGTTCAACGTCGCCAGGGAATTCTGATAGAACTTGAATTCACATCAGTCGAGAATCTGAACATTCCTCTGAATCAGTCGATCGAACAGGCGAAATCAGAAACCGTCGCTGCAGACAGTGATGACCGCTGAGACGATATTTTACGCATGAGCCTTGGCCATTCAAGCCCCTTTGGCTAAAGCCAGGGCACCGTGAACGACAACACTTTCACCAAGCTCCGCAGGAACCAGTCGGTATGAGTCCTGCAAAGGTGGAAAGACAAATTGCCGCACCGCAGATCGCAATGGAGCGAAAAAAATCTCTTCACCGACGAGAGAGACTCCTCCGCCAACAACCACAACTTCAGGAGCGACAAGCGTAATCAACTGGGCGATTCCCCATCCCAGCACATTTGTGGCCGCCACATACTGGTCACGTGCTAATTCATTACCAGCCATCGCCGCCTCACCAATCGCTTTCGTTGTGAGTTTTTGAAAGTCGCCACCACAGCGTTCACGAAAGTCGTGGAAATCCCTGGTGGACTCACCGGCTTTCTGAATCGACTCAAGTCGTATTCGGGTGGCGATAGCGATTCCCGGCCCCGCAGCCTGTGATTCAATTGTTTGCGAGTACGCAGTTGCATTGAGACCAGGCCGCAAGTGACCAATTTCCGCAGACGCCGGACGATCTGTCCCGTGAATTTTTCGGTCAAAGACAAGTCCACCACCGATACCGGTACCAACTGTGACGTAGAACACACTTCGTGAGTTACGTCCCGCACCGAAACAAGCTTCAGCTAAGGCCGCGACATCGCAGTCGTTTCCAAGTTTCGTCGGGACTCCAAGTTCCTGCTCTGTCCACTGGCTTAGTGGAAACTGGTCCCAACCTGGAACCTGGTGACTGGTTTGTACGATACCTCGTGACCCAAAAATAGGTCCACCGAATCCGTATGCCGCGCGTTCGATACGGTGCTTAGCCACCAATTCGAGACCAACTTTTCGAATCTGCTCCCGGATCCCCTCGCCCCCACGTGCGATATCAACGTCGAGCCGTTCGAACGCTACAAAGTCAGAACCGTCACCGCGACCAACCCCGAGTTGAAGCTTGGTGCCTCCGATTTCGATTCCCAGAAACATGCTCTTTTCGTCCTTGAGAGTCACAGAAATAAGCGTGTCTTCTGAATGACGCGAAGATCAATCTACTGACAACTTCGCGTCATGCACCATCGGTTGGTGTCATCGGTTAAGAAAATCGAGGACCGACGACAATCTGAAACCGATATTGATCCAAATCAGTTTGCTTGCTTCGCAAGTTGCACGGATTGAGAAGCATCCGATGTTGCCACAGACTTTTTGTTCAGTTTGGCGATTCCGTTCATGGGCTTGTTCGTCACGATTTGCATTCGCACACGTGGCACAACAGCCTGTGCGGTCACCTGATGGTCTCGTTGAAAGGCCTGAGGTTCAGCTTCTTTCACGTTAGTCGTCCCTTTTCCGTTCGCACCATCGGGCTTGGATTCACTCTTAGGTGGCAGTTCGATGGTCGGCTTGCGCGTTTCTTCTTCCGTCTCTTTCAAGTCAAACCCGGGAGCTGGCCCACGATTGATCGGCGGCTCGAAATTGTTCGGGTTTGCCGTTCCTGATTCGAGCGTCATTTTCTTGGGGCGAGCTGGAACGTCTTCCTGATACGTTCTTGGAGTGGGACTGTATTGCTCGGGCAGGTAGTCCTGATGCTGTCGCTTAAGAAATTTTTCGTCCTGCTTTTGGCGGTGATCAAGTTCTTCCAGCTTCCGTTCAAGTTCGTAAATCTTACTGCTCTCTTCACGAGATACGTTGCCTGCTTCAGGCGTCGGCCCACCGATAACCGATGATCCGTAACCAGCCGTTGTGGAATTAGAACTACAGCTTGAGCAATTCGACCCAGCCGAGCAATTACCTGATCCGCAGGAACTGCACCCGGAAGGACCGTAACTCGCCTGTTGATTGCACGAACTGCAACTGTTTCCATAGGAACCATAACTGGCCGTTGACATTGGAACGTACGCGGCAGACATCGGAGCATAAGCGGTTTCATACGGCGCGTAGCTCGCTGTCATGGGAACATAACCGGCGGTCATGGGAGCATAACCATAAGTTGGACGCATGCTGCCAACCGGGCCAAAGATTGCATCATACATCCAAGGGATTACCCCGGCATGACTTTGTTGAGGTGCCAATAATTGGGCACTCAATCCCGACGCCACTACGATTGCGAGCCTTAACATACGAGTCATGATGTCAAACACCTTCCTGCAGAAAATCCGACCTCGACAGTCGACAGCGCCCGAAACTCCCTGACGCCGACTGCCTCAAAAGGCGGCTCCTGCCGCGCTCTGGTTACGTCTAATAAATTCGTAATTCGTTTTAACGCTGTCTACCGACCGATGTCAACGAGTGGAATTTGGATATCGAGAGAATTCTGGTTGTTTAGGCAACCCGTCACGAATTCTTTACCAGTAACACCGCTATTGCCACCCTTAAGCCCATAGCTGATTCACATCAATCCAAAAGCAACACAGCCCGGTCGAAAGTTCGATCGGGCTGTGTTTTACAAACATCGATTCAGTTGATTGCCGCAGAGATTACGTCGCCTGTGTTGTTGCGAGTTCTGCCGCAGGTGCCTGTTCTTGCATGGAAGGTTCAAAATCTAATTGCTTTTGATCACCAACCTCTTTGACCTTCACCGTGATCGTGTTCGAGCCTTCAAACGAGCCTTGCAGCAGGTTCTCAGACAACGGGTCTTCGATGTAGGTTTCGACCGCTCGACGTAGCGGTCGAGCACCGTATTCGGTCGCATTCCCCTTGGAAATAATGAATTGCTTGGCTTCGTCCGTCAAAACCAATGTCAGACCCTTCTCCGCCAATCGTTCGCGAACTTTGGCGAGCTCGATCACAACGATCTGCTTCAAGTTTTCTTCTGTCAACGAACGGAAGACAACGATCTCATCAAGTCGACCGAGAAACTCGGGCTTGAATTCGCGTTCAAGCTCGTGTTGCAGTCGTTCTTTCATTCGATCGTAACTCGTGTCGTTATCCTTAGGTGCAAATCCAAATTCATTGTTCACCGCGAGTGCACCAGCATTCGTGGTCATAATCAAGATCGTGTTCTTGAAGTCAACTTTCCGACCGAAGCTGTCAGTCAGGTGGCCTTCTTCCATAATCTGCAGGAGCATGTTGAACACGTCAGGGTGAGCTTTCTCGATTTCGTCGAGCAGCACAACCGCATAAGGACGGCGACGAATCTTTTCGGTCAATTGGCCACCGTCTTCAAATCCGACGTAACCAGGGGGAGCACCGATCAGGCGGCTGACGTTGTGCTTTTCCATGTACTCTGACATATCGATCTGAATCAGCGCGTCCTGATCGCCGAACATGAATTCAGCAAGCGTCTTCGCTGTCAGCGTCTTTCCGACACCTGTTGGACCAGCAAAAAGGAACACGCCTGTCGGTCGACGCGGATCTTTCAAGCCGCTTCGGCTGCGACGAACGCATTTGGCGACCTGCTTGATCGCTTCGTTCTGGCTGACAACCCGACGATGTAGCTCTTCTTCCATCTTGAGCAGCCGGACGGCGTCTTCGCTCGACAATCGTGTCAACGGAATACCGGTCATCTTGGCGACGACTTCCGCGATCACTTCGGCGTCGACGACACCCTCTTTCTCTTTAGACTTCTCACGCCAGTCCTTGTTGATCGTCTCTTTCTTCTTTTTCAGCTTGTCAGCCTGATCCCGAAGCGACGCCGCTTTCTCAAAATCCTGATTCGCGACCGCTTCTTCTTTCGCGGCATTCAGACGTTCAACTTCGCCTTCGAGTTCCTTCAAATCGGGCGGTCGAACCATCGACTTCAATCGAATACGTGCACCAGATTCGTCGATAACATCAATAGCCTTGTCGGGCAGGCAACGCGAAGTGATATAGCGCGTTGAGAGTTCGACCGCTTTAGCCAATGCGTCGTCCGTGATCTGTACCCGGTGATGTTGTTCGTAACGATCTCGAAGCCCCTTGAGGATCTCAATCGTTTGAGAGGGAGACGGAGGTTCCACGATCACCGTCTGGAACCGGCGTTCAAGTGCACCGTCTTTTTCGATGTATTTGCGGAACTCGTCGAGCGTTGTCGCTCCGATACATTGAATTTCACCGCGACTAAGAGCTGGTTTCAGCACATTCGAAGCGTCGATCGCACCTTCTGCGCCGCCAGCCCCCACCAAAGTGTGCAATTCGTCGATGAAAAGGATCGTGTTTTTCGCACGTTTGACCTCGTTCATCACCGCTTTAATTCGCTCTTCGAACTGGCCGCGATACTTCGTCCCCGCAACCATCATCGCGAGGTCGAGTACAACGATTCGCTTATCCCGAAGCAATTCGGGAACTTCGCCGTTCACGACCATCTGAGCAAAACCTTCGACGATCGCAGTCTTCCCAACGCCCGCCTCACCCAGCAACACCGGGTTGTTCTTCTGACGTCGACAAAGGATCTGGATCACTCGTTCAATTTCGTTGGACCGCCCGATGAC
>JBAXBD010000054.1:0-16131 GCA_037142165.1 Schlesneria sp.
GTACTAAACATTTCCGAATTAGAGCAACCACAGGGCTGTCCGACCTGAGGACGTTTTTTGTCGGCGCACTTCCCAACGTGATGGAAGTCGAGCCGAACAGCGATTTTAAACAGCCACAAGCGGTTGCAAACAATGTCACGATCGAAGGAATCATTCAAAACGAGGACGTCGATTATTTTGTGATCGAAGCGAAGAAAGGAGATCGGATCACTGCTGAAGTCGAAGGGATTCGGCTGGGTGATTCGATGTTCGATCCCTATGTGGCCATTCTGAATGAAACTCGATTTGAGCTGGATACGAGTGATGATGCCGCTTTAATCTGGCAAGACGGTGTCGCCTCAATCATCGCCCCGGCAGACGGCAAGTACATCATTCAGATTCGGGAAAGCAGTTATGGCGGGAGTGGAAATGCCCACTACCGATGTCACATTGGAAACTATCCACGTCCCTTAGCGATCGTTCCCTCCGGTGGCAAACCAGGACAGAAAGTCGCAGTCAAATTCCTTGGGGATATTTCGGGCGAGTTCACTCGCGAGTTTGATTTGCCTGCCAGCGCGGGATCAGATTTCGCCCTGTTTGCGACCGACGAAAAAGGAATTTCGCCATCGGGTAACCGCTTCCGCGTTGTCGATCTTGAAAACTCGCTGGAACAGGAACCGAACGAAAACATCGCGCAGGCCACGAAGGCTGCGGCACCGATTGCATTCAATGGAGTGCTTTCGTCGAAGACGGATGTCGATTACTTCGGTTTTACGGCAACAAAGGGTCAGTCACTGGAAATTCACGTCTGGGCCAGACGATTGCGGTCAGAACTCGATCCTGTGCTGATCCTTTACAACGCACAGGGGGGTGCGATTGCCAGCAACGATGATACCGGTGGGCCGGACAGCTTTATTCGATTCGCGGTACCTGCCGACGGAGAATATTTTCTTGAGGTTCGAGACCATCTTCGACGGGGTGGAAACGCGTTTCATTATCGAATCGAAGTCAGTCCGCTCGTCCCGGAAGCATTACTCGGAGTGAACGAGTTCGTTCAGTATGTTGAATCCAAGGCAGCGATTCCTCAAGGGAACCGATTTCCGTTGGTGGTCAATGCCAATCGTATCGGATTCGGGGGGCAGCTTGATTTCAAAGGGTTGGATCTTCCTGCAGGAGTGACTGTCGAATCGTTTGGGATGGCTGCCGATCAGGGGGTCGCTCAGGTGATCCTGGCAGCGGCACCTGATGCTCCGATTGCAGGACGGTTTGCTCAACTGGTGGGATTATTGGCCGATCCCAATAATCCTAACCCACCGAAGGGCGAAGTCCGGCTTCCAACAGTTCTTGTTCGTGGTCGGAACAATATTCCTTTCTGGACCGAACCAACATATTCGCTGGCAATGGCCGTGACACAAAAGGTTCCCTTTACATTGCAGATTGTTGAGCCGAAGGTGCCGCTCGTACAGGGGGGGCAGATGTCTTTGAAAGTCGTTGCGACTCGCGATGGTGACTTTAAAGCACCCATCAAAATCGAACTGATGTTGAACCCGAACGGGGTGAATTCCAGCCGTGAAATCTCGATCGCCGAAGGTCAGACCGAGGCATTGATTTCGCTGAACGCCGCGGGAAACGCCCAGGTGAAAGAGCATAAGATTGCGGTACGTGGCGAAGCGACTGTGGGTACGGGTCCCGTGATGGTCTGTTCGCCTTTTGCAAATCTGCGAGTCTCCGAACCGTATTTGAAGTTTAAGTATGAAGCGGCTGCTGTTGAGTTGGGGGCTGAGACGGATCTTGTCGTCAAGATCGAAACGCCAAAACCGTTCGAAGGGGACGCGACAGTCCAGCTTCTTGGGCTCCCCAACAAAGTCACGACGACTCCGACAACATTAAACAAAGACGCAAAAGAGCTGGTCTTCAAAGTGAAGGCGGAAGCGGATGCTGCTCAAGGAGTGAACAAGAGTTTGTTCTGCCAGGTTGTCGTCACGGAAAATGGTGAACCAATCATTCATAATATTGGGAGCGGTCAGATTCGCGTTGATAAGCCGTTGCCACTAAAGGCTGCGGCTGCACCAGTTGCTGCGGCCGCGACGCCGGCTCCAGATCCGGCGGCTGCGCCTGCAAAGCGGTTGACGCGACTTGAACAACTGCGATTGGATCAGGAACAACGGGTCAAAGCATTGAACGGGGCCGCACCCGCGGGTGAGGCGAAGCCTGCAAGCGGACAACAATAAATGATGCGATCGGCATTAAGGGACTTTGAAATGGGTCGGATTTCCATCTATATCATGGCACTTGTGTGCGTGACCACCTGTTCGTTCGGTGGTACTGCGAGTGCCGAATCACCGCTGGTGCAACTGAATGTCTATCCTCCGGACATCAACCTGACGACATCCAAGGATCGTCAGCTTGTTGTCGTCCAGGCGGTACAAGCAGACGGCATTACACGCGATGTTGCGAAAGAGGCGACGTATACGCTGGGGAATCCGGCAGTGTGTCGTCGGGAAGGTTCCACGTTTTATCCGATTGCCGATGGCCAGACGGAATTGAAGGTCGAATACGGCGGTAAAATGCTCACAATCCCTGTGAAGGTCGAGCGGGCAGCCGAAGCAAGGCCCATCAGTTTCAAACTCGATGTGATGCCGGTCTGGATGAAGACCGGCTGCAATACCGGAAGTTGCCACGGTGCGGCTCGCGGTAAAGATGGTTTTCGATTATCACTGTTCGGGTTCGATCCTGACGGTGATTACCTTCGCATTACCCGAGAGTTGCCAGGTCGTCGAATCGACCTCGCGGTTCCGGAGGCGAGCTTGCTGATCGAAAAATCGATCGGAGTCGTCCCTCACACCGGTGGTAAGCGATTTGATCGCGAATCAGAACTTTGCAATACCGTGATCGAATGGATCACGGCCGGTTGCCCACGCGATCCTGCTGATGTGGCGACGTGCATCGGACTCGAAATTTATCCACGCGATGGCGTACTTGACGGCGAAGGAACTCAGCAAGCCGTCACAGCGCGAGCCAAATATTCCGACGGGACAGACCGCGATGTCACATCGCTTGCGCTTTACCTTTCGAATAACGATACATCAGCTTCGATTTCTCCTGAAGGAATTATCACAGCAGGTGCCCGCGGTGAAGCCTATATCATGGCCCGATTTTCAACATTTACTGTCGGGTCACACTTCGTCGTTCTACCAAAAGGACTTGTCTATGAAGACTCACCAAAACCTCAGGTCAATTACATCGACGAACTCGTCAATCTGAAGCTGAAAAAGCTTCGCATTGATCCGTCAGGCCGGGCGTCAGAGGAAGCGTTTCTTCGGCGAGTTTTCGTTGATCTCGTCGGACAGGTTCCAACGGAAGAGGAATACAATCGGTACATGTCCAGTACAGAACCGGACAAACGAGATAAGCTGATCGACGAATTGCTGTCGCGCAAAGAGTTCACTGAAGTCTGGGTGAGCAAGTGGGCGGAATGGTTGATGATGCGTTCGTCGAATCAGACGAGCCCTAAGTCGATCACGTTGTATTATACGTGGTTGAGTGAGCAGATCGCGGAAAATGTGCCTCTCGACAAAATGGTACGCGGGATTCTGGGGGCCAGCGGCGGGACATTCAAAAATCCTTCGACCAATTTCTATCAGATTGAGCCTGACGTCCTGAAGGTCAGCGAAAACGTGGCCCAGATCTTCATGGGGATGCGAGTCCAATGTGCTCAGTGCCATAATCATCCGTTCGACCGCTGGACGATGGACGACTATTACTCGTTCGCAGCCTTCTTCAAGCAGGTTGGACGCAAGCAGGGTGAAGATTATCGGGAAACGATTGTTTTCAATGCTGGAGGTGGTGAAGTGAACCATCCGGTGGGTGGTCGAGTCATGCCTCCCGTGTTTCTGGGTGGTGGACCAGCCGATGTGGCGGGAAAAGATCGCCGTGAAGTCGTGGCCGATTGGCTTGCCTCCCCCAGAAATCCGTACTTCGCTCAAAACTTCGTTAACCGCATCTGGCACCACTTTTTTGGTATTGGAATCGTCGAACCCGTCGACGACGTTCGCGTCAGTAATCCCGCCTCGAATGATCCGTTGTTAGTTGAACTTGCCAAGCGATTTACCGAGTCCAATTACGACTTCAAGGGATTGGTTCGCGACATCTGTCGGACGGAAGCGTATCAGCGATCGACGGAGAAAAATGCGAGCAACGCCACCGACGAGCGAAACTTCGCTTCGCAGACTTTGCGACGAATCAAAGCGGAATCGATGCTCGACATCATCAGTCAGGTAACAAGTACGAGAGACAAGTTCCCCAAGTTGCCACTGGGATCCCGTGCTGTTCAAATTGCTGACGGAGCGACCAGCACCTATTTCCTGACGACGTTCGGTCGAGCGACTCGTGAGACGGCTTGTTCTTGCGAAGTGAAAATGGAACCGACATTGTCGCAGGCGTTACATCTGCTGAACGGTGATACTTCCAACCAGAAGATTCAGCAGGGAGGTGTGATTGCAGCGTTACAAAAAGAAAACCTGACCCCTGATCAGATCATCGAAAAGCTGTATATCCGCTGCCTCTGTCGAAAGCCGCAGCCTGATGAATTGGCGGCACTGAAGCCACTGTTTGCCGAAGGAAGCGACGTGAAGCGTTCGTTGGATGATATCTTCTGGGCACTGCTGAACAGTCGCGAGTTTTTGTTCAACCATTAATTGAATTTCTGGTCAAGGCGAACGAGGTGGTATTCAACCTCCGGATTCCTGACCTATGCTGTAAAGAAGATCTTTGATTACGAATCCGATGACGTCTGAATTCAGGCCAAGCCGGTATTCATGAGAATTATTGATAACCGTTGAATAGATTACGGTTGCGGAGTTGTTTGTTATGCGTTCCTTCGCCATTTGCCTGATTGTCACGAGTCTATCTGGGGTATTCGTTGCTGCAGAAGAGAAGGCCGCTTCGAAGGAAGAGAAGATCACGTTCGATCAGCACATTCTTCCAATCTTTCGTGAGAAGTGCGGTTCGTGTCATAACGCAAACGACAAGAAGGGGGATCTTGTTCTGGACAATTACGGCCTTGCGATGCAGGGTGGGGCTTCGGGCGAGGTTGTTCGGACAGACGGGGATGCGTCGCAGAGTCAGCTTTATCTGGTCGTCGCTCATCTTGCCGAACCAAAGATGCCGCCACAACAGCCGAAACTGCCCGATGAACAGCTTACGTTGATTCGTAAGTGGATCGAAGGTGGATCACTGGAAAACAGTGGCAGCAAAGCCAAACCGAAAAAGAATATGGCCGTGTCGAAGGTGACCGTGTCCAACCAAAGACCGGCGGGTCCGCCGCCAATGCCGGAAAGTCTGCCACTTGAACCGCTGGTCCAATCGAGCAGAGGTAATGGGACGACAGCGCTCGCCGCCAGCCCGTGGTCACCGTTGATCGCTGTGGCCGGACATAAACAGGTGATCCTGTATGACATGCGAACACGAGAAGTCGCTGGCGTGCTGCCATTTCCGGAAGGGGTGGCACACGTACTGAAGTTCAGCCGGAACGGCCAATGGCTGTTGGCAGGTGGAGGCCGCGGTGCTCATTCCGGCAAAGTCATCCTGTGGGACGTCAAAACCGGGAAACGAGTTGCCGAAGTCGGAGCCGAATACGACGTCGTTCTGGCGGCTGATATCAGCCCAGATCATACCCAGGTCGCCTTGGGTGGGCCGAAGAAAATCGTACGTGTCTACGACACATCGACTGGCGAATTGCTTTACGAAAAGAATAAGCACACCGATTGGATCACCGCATTGGAGTTCAGTCCCGATGGAGTCCTCCTGGCGAGTTCGGATCGAAGTAATGGACTGATTGTGTGGGAAGCTTTTACCGGACGAGAATTTTATGTGCTCACCGGGCATACGGCGTCAGTGACCGATGTCAGTTGGTCTCCCGACAGCAATGTGCTCGCTTCATGCAGCGAAGATACAACGATTCGACTGTGGGAAATGCAAAACGGTGGTCAGGTTAAAAACTGGGGTGCTCATGGCGGTGGAGTTACCGCTGTTGAATTTACACGAGACAGCCGGATTGCTTCGACCGGTCGCGACAATACGGCAAAGTTGTGGGACATTAATGGCGGGGCGATCCGAGGGTTTCCGGGACTGGGTGATATTGGAATGGAAGTCGCCTTCGATTCCGAAAATGATTTTATGGTGGCAGGTGACCTGACCGGAACGATTCATTTCTGGAACGCCAAAGACGGTGCCGTGATTGGTCAACTTAATACCAATCCTCCACCGCTGGCCAAACAGATTGAGACGGCCACGCAAGCGCTGGTCGCGATTGAAACGACGGCAAATCAGGCAGCCGCGAATTTTGCCGCGTTGAATAAACCGTTTGCTAATCGAAAGGGGGCAGCGGCAGCGGCTCTTAATGTTGTTGCTGAAGCAAACTCAGTCGTGGAAGCGACGACCAAAGCAAAGGCAGATGCAGATGCAGACGTTGCGGCAAAAACTCAGGCTCTTCAAACGGCAGAAACTAACCTGACGGCGGCTCAAGCGGCTATGAATCAGGCGGCGGTTGATCGCGACGCTGTGAACAAAACAGTCGTCGATTTGCGAGCGAAGGTGAAAGGATTGGCGGACGCGGTGACCGCTGCCGAAGCCGAGGCGACACAGGCCTTGGCCGCATTCGAAGCGAAGCCTGAAGACGCCAGCGTGAAAGCAGCCAACGTCGCGGCGAATAAGAAGTTGTCAGATGCCCTTGTTGCCTTGTCAGAGGCGACAAAACAATCCGCCACCACTGTTCTGGAATTGCCAGTGAAAAGCGATGTCTTTGCTTCATCGACAGCGGCGCTGAATGCCGCGAAAGCAGTTCGAGAAAAAGGGGTCGCGGACAAGGCTGCTGCCGAAAAGGTTGTGGTCGACATTGCGGCGAAACTGAAGGCGTGGACCGACGTGGCAGTTGTTGCCAAGGCCAATGCCGATAAGGCGGTCGCAGAAGCGACACCCACACCGGAACAGCAAAAGCAGTTGGCCGATGCGGAGTTGGCCGCCAAGACTTCGATGGAAAAATTGGTTGCATTGAGGGGCCAGGTTGAACGTCTGAATGCGGCCAAAGGTCGCTCGTTTCAAACAGCGAATGTCACTTCGAATTGATCTCAGATTCTATGACAGGGTCTCGGCAGGTATTTACGTAGCGGCGGCTTCCAGCCGCCGAGTGAGAAATTGGTAACTCACTGAGTGCCTGGTTCCTCGTGCAAAATGCTTTGATCAATGACGACCTTGCCGAGTATCAATCAAGATCGGCGGCTGGAAGCCGCCGCTACGGTCTGAATCAACGCGCGAATGATAATCCTATTCTGAACCCGTTGTGCGACGCATACAAACCGGCTTCGCCGGTCGGTGGCTGGAAGCCGCCGCTACGCGACTTCGCTGACGACGGTGGTTTCGGGTACCGGCGCCTCAGTTTCCGGCGTCGGTGCCGATTCGGGTGTTTCCGTGGTGGATTCTACCAGAGGTGGCAGAACATAAATCTCGCCATGCTCGAACGGTTGTTCGGCTCGATACGAGTGGTGCCTCAGCAGTTCGAGAACCGCGAGGAAAATTCCCACGATCTTGCTGCGCAGGTTGCTTCCTTCGAAGAATTCGCTGAACGGCACTTTCCCTGTTTCACGGACCCGGGCACCGATCCGTTCGATGTAAACGGAAATGGGTGTGTCGTCGTAACGGATGCTTGAGGTTGACTCGACCACTTTCTTCTGGATCACTCGCGATAACGCACTGACCAGGTCCCAGAGTTCTACTTCCTTGATCGAATCGGCACTCGGATCTTTACCGATGGTCGGCCGGTCGTCCGTCAGTCGCGGATAACGTTCCTGCCACTCCTCAGCCAAATGCTCCAGAGCGGTGGCGGCGTCTTTGTATCTTTTGTATTCCAGCAGTTGTTCGATCAATTCGCCGCAAGGATCGTCTGCAAGCGGCAATTCTTCGGCGGTCTCTTCTTCGGCTCTCGGCAGAACCTGCCGACTTTTGATTTCGATCAGCGAACTGGCCAGCACGACGAAGTCACCGATCAGATCGAGATCCAGAAGTTGAAGCACGTCGAGAAACTCAAGAAACTGATTGGTAATTTTGGCGATCGGCAGGCGTACGATATCAACTTCGTTCCTGCGAACGAGATACAGCAGCAGATCCATCGGCCCGCTGAACGAATCGAGTTGTACGCGGTAATCCGCCATGTCCCGCCTGGAATTCAAAGTTTTCGAGTCTGCCTCATCAGGTTTTGATGAGCCTGTCTGTCGTTATCGACTGAGTTGCTCGCGTGAGCCCACCCGTAAGGAATAGCCCGCAGAGTCTTCCCAAACCTCCAGGTCGTGAGTCGGCAATTTTGTAGAGTGGGCTTTCGCCCGCAAGAAATGTTGATGCGCACGGGCTGAAGCCCGTGCTACTTTATCTCATCGGTAGGGTCTCGCTGACGGCAAACGCCGCAGGTGGATTGCCCGCAACGTGGTTTTCCCACATTGAATGAAAGGCTCGTTCGAGGTTTCGGACAAATCTCGGCGTGTCGAAGAGTGGTGAGGTAATTCGGTTTTCAGCGAGCCGATCGCGGTAACTTTGTAGCTCGTCGGGATTGTTGGCCAGGTGGACTGCCAGGCGTTGATAGTGGTCGAGATCGCTTGTGATCAGTTCTGGTAAACCGACTGTTTTCAGCAGGCTCGCACCGATGCGTGATCCAAACGTATCACCCAGGCAAGAGATGACAGGGAGTCCCATGAGCAGTGACAAACTGGCCGTCGCGGCCGCGTTGTAAAGCAGCGTATCCAGGAAAAGATCTGCTGCGCGATGGCGAATCTTGTGGTCAGGACGTGACATCCATTTGGCGAATACGAGTCTATCGGGTGAGACGCCACTGGCCTGTGCCTCTCGCCGCAGATTCTCTTCGAATATTGGCCCTGTAGAATGCAACCACAAGACGCTGTCGGGAACCTTGGCGAGAATGTTCATCCAGATATGGAACATCTGCGGTTCGATTTTGTAGGCACCGTTAAAACTACAAAAGACGAATCCGTTTTCGGGAAGACCGTAACTCGCCCGATCGACCTTTTGATCGACCACCACTGGGTCTGGTTCCGCAATCAGATAAGAGTGCGGCAACGTTACAAATTTTTCGATGAAGTAAGGGGCAAACTCGGGCGGCGTTACCGTGGAGTCGGTAATAAGATAGTCGATGAAATCGGCACCAATTGTTCCGAGCATTCCAAGAAAATTGACCTGAATCGGAGCCGGTCGCAGGGCAAAAGCGGCCATCCGGTTGATGCCAGTATGGCCCATCAGGTCAATCAGAATGTGGACACCGTCAGAGGCGATCCGATCTGCGAGCGCCGATGTCGACAGCGTACTCACGTCGACAAAATGCTCACACTCGGCGACGATTCGTTGCCGGTAAACGCTGTCGTCGACCTTTCCGAACCCATAGGCAAACACTTCGAAGCGGGAACGATCATGGCAGCCAAACAAACCCTGGATCAGGTGACTGATCGGGTGATCGTAGAAATCGCCTGACAGATATCCGATTCGTATTCGTTTGGGCTGAATTCGTTCCGGGTGCGGATGTCTTCGCTCAATTTTCCGCTCACGGTTTCGGTTGACGATTGCATGACAGTTGCTGCGGGCGATGACAAATTGTTGCTCAAGCGACCAGGGAAGCGTTAGTGCTTGAAATGGTGTCACGGAAGGTGTTTCGCCTGCCGCCATTGCTTGGGTGGTATCAGTCCAGAGACGTTCTCTTTCGGCGTCATAATTTCGCCAGTCGCAGACCATCTGGCGCGCAGAGCAAAGACGAGCAAATGCTTCACTGTGATCGGGCTGAATGATCAGCGAGCGTTCGAGTGCCGCCAGTGCGGGTGCCCAATCACCCTTGAGAATCAGAAGATTGCCCAATCGTATCTGAACCTCGGCATCGTCAGGCTGAAGTCGTGCCGCTTCCTGATACGAGGCCAGGGCCGCATAGTCCTGACGCAGCAGTTCCTGAACCTGAGCAAGTTGGAAAAAAGCCCTCGCATAATTCGGACGCAAATCGATGGCACGCTGAAATTGTCCTGCGGCACCAGCCGGATCACCCAGCGCCTGGAGGACTGTTCCCAGATTGAAATGAGCTTCGGGGTAATCAGGTTTGATTGAAAGAGCCTGACGAAAACACGTCGCTGCCGATTCGAATTGGGTCTGCGCTTGAAGAACCGCACCGAGATTATTGTGTGCGATGGCGTACCGAGGATTAAGTCGTACTGCCTCGGCGAAACTCTTCTGCGCGTCGGTGAAGTTTCCTGATGAATGTTGCAATCGGCCAAGGTTGTTGTGACCTCGCTCGTACGTGGGGCGTAATGCCAGTGCTTGTTGAAAACAGGCCAGGGCTTCAGGCTTCTTGTTCAGAGTCATGCAGACTTCGCCCAACGCGTTGACGAATACCGCATTGTCCGGAGCCAGTTGAACGGTCTTCTGAAACAGCTCCATTGCTTGCTGAGTCTGACCAACATCTAAAGCAATGACACCCAGCAGGTAAACCGCTTCTGCCACAGGGGGGCCTTGTTGTAGTAGCTGACGACACAATTGTTCTGCGGTCGCCAGGTCACCCGCCTGATACCGGCGATAGGCTTCGTCTCGCTGCATTTCGACGGTGGGTTGTTGCATGATGAAGACTCAAAGGGATTCGTGTCCCGGTATTCGAAAAATCGGACTGAGGATTCGAGTACGAATGCACGTTTGTTCTTGTCGATTGTCTCGTTAAAGTGAGTCCAAAAACAATTGAGGACGAGTGCCAATGTTGATCGTTCAAGTCTGTGATTTCGGCAATGATGGTGATGCAGAGTATCGGATGCACGCGCCTCTTCGCCAGCTGGGGAAAATCCCCGGCCTGACGACGATCGATTGCCATTTCTCGCATCGTTACTTGCCCGTATTAGCCGCATTGGCCGATGTTCTGGTGGTTCAGTTTATCAATGACTGGGAACTGCTATCGCTATGTCAGCGTCGCCGCGAAGCAGGTCTGATCACCATCTTCGAGGCAAACGACTACTTTTTTGACCTGCAGCCCTGGAGTCCGATCGGCGAAGCCTGGCTCGACCGGACAGTGCAGGAACTGTATCTCAAATGGCTGGTCACATCGGACGGTGTTCAGACCAGTACGTCATATCTTGCAAAGAAGTGGCGTGAAAGAGGTACGACCGAGGTTGCCGTTTTTCCGAACCAATTGGTCGCCGTCGACCCTCTGACGGAAGTTCCGGATCGACCGCTGACAATTGGATGGGGAGGTTCCCCTGGCCATTTTGCTGATTGGTATCAACTTGCACCCTTGTTGATACAGTGGCTGGCGGAACATCCAGACGTGCACTTGTCGGTAATGACACACGAGTTGGCACATTCTTTCGTGCCGCTTGATCCGCATCGCTATCATTTTACCAGGTTTGGATCATTAAATGATTACGTACAATTTTTGAGCTCCCTGGATATCGGTCTGGCGCCATTAATACCAACGGACTACAATCGTGGTCGGTCCGATGTGAAGTTTCTGGAATATGCGAGCCAGGGTGTTGCGGGGATTTACGCCGATCTGGAACCGTATCAGTCGAGTGTCGTACATGGCGTGACCGGGTTGTTGAGTCAAAGTCCGGAGCAAACGATCGAACACTTGGAGTCATTGCGAACCGACCCAGCTTTCCGTATTCGGCTGGGAAAGCAGGCTCATGAATATGTTTTGCAGCATCGCCAATTGAGTGACAACATTGTCCAACGCGTCGACTGGTATCGAAGTTTACTCAAGCGGCAAAGTGATTCGAGTCAGTCCCTGCCAAAGTACGTTCAAGAGGCCGCAACCGCCCGCGAGGAAAACTATTGGCAGTTGCGACCGGGAGAGCCCGAGCGATTATATCTCGCGAATACGCAGTTGGCAGACAAGCACATTGCTATCAAACGCCTGACTCAACAATTGCAGAGTGAACCAGATTATGTGGCCGCTTTGACCCGTCAGGGTCAGTTTTTAAATGACGTTCGTGAACATCAACAGGCTTTTGAGGTACTCGAACGTGCCCGCTTCCTGGCACCGAAAAGTCCTCGTGTACTCAGTGAAATTGGTCGAACGTGGTTTTGTTCCAACGACGTAATGAAAGGGCGTCAGGCTCTGGAGCAAGCGATTGAGGCCGATCCGAACCATCTTCCTGCGTGGCAGTATTTGTTGCGCTTGCTGGCCTTAAGTAAGGCTACTGACAGCACAGACTGGGGACGGCGTGCCGAAGAACGATTTCCCACTTGCTATCCGCTCACACTGCTGGCCGCTCAATTGTATCCTTCAGGTGAATCTCTGATGGCAATGAACCGAGTTGTCGATCAGTTTGAGTCGACGCTCGTTCCACGAGAACATGATACCGCACTTCGAAGTATTCGTCAGACACTGGCGAATGTGATCCAGTCGATGCCGAATCGGCCTGAACTGATACCACTGCTGCGTCGAGCCTTCGGAATCTTTCCTGAATCGGCCTGGCTGGCGAACGAACTGGGTTCGGCGCTCAATCGATCCGGAATGTTTACTGACGCTTATCAGTTTCATGCGGAAGCGCTGCGGCTTCGGAGGCAGGCAATCAGCTATCACGAAGAATTTCCTGCGCAGGAAGCGAGTCCCTGGTCATGGCAATTCGCTGATCACATTCGACGACATTTGCCATGAACCTTGGATTTGTGTCAAAGGAGCCCTGCCTTGACCGTTAAAATCGCTCTCTCAGGAATTCCGGGCCGTAACAACCCTGGGATTCTCAATCCATAATTGTTTCCTGTCGTGTCATATTCGGCTAAATTGACTCAAAGAAAACGACGCTTTATGCCAATTGGCATGCCTTGTTGCAACCCCTTTTCAGGCTCTTCGACGATGTCACAACCGAATGAAGTATCGAGCCAATCGACCAATGATGAACCCCAGTCGAATTCTGCCGGTCAGCCGTGGGTAGAGATCTACGGTTCGAGGGGTTTGGCTGCTTGGCTTGTCAGTCAGCGGACAAGTCTGGCGTTCAGCACGTATCAGACCGGAAAGCTCTTTCTCATCGGAACCAGCCCGGAAGGGGGGCTGTCGATCTTTGAACGAACGTTTAATCGCGCCATGGGAATGTGCGGCGACGGACAAACGTTGTGGTTGAGTACCAAGTATCAATTGTGGCGATTTGAAAATGCACTCGCTGACGGTGAATTGCATCAAGGGCGTGATCGGCTTTATGTGCCGAGAATCGCCTATACCACGGGGGATATTGACCTGCATGATGTGGCAGTCGAAGATTCTGGACGGGTCGTATTTGTCGCGACATCACTCAGTTGTCTCGGAACAGTTAGCCAACGGTTCAGTTTCCAGCCCCTGTGGCGACCTTCGTTTATCAGTAAGCTGGTGCCTGAAGACCGCTGTCATTTAAATGGCTTGGCATTACGTGACGGTCGAGCACGTTATGTGACTGCGGTCTCACGAAGCGATGTCGCCGACGGCTGGAGGGCTCGCCGCAACGATGGCGGAGTCGTTGTTGATGTCGTCACAAGCGACGTTGTTTGCGAAGGTCTCTCGATGCCGCATTCTCCCCGATGGTATCGAAATCAGTTGTGGGTGTTGAACTCAGGACGTGGAGAATTCGGGCGTGTGAACCTGGAAACTCGCACGTTTGAACCGCTCGCGTTCTGTCCTGGTTATATGCGCGGACTGGCGTTTATTGGCGATTATGCCGTTGTCAGTCTTTCGCAGCCGCGACACGATAAGACGTTCAATGGTTTGGCCCTTGATGACGAACTGGCCAGGCGAGATGCTGTTGCTCAGTGTGGTCTGCAAGTGATTGATCTCAATACGGGAGATATAGCGCATTGGTTGAAAGTCGAAAACTCGGTCACCGAGATCTATGACGTTGTGGCATTGCCTGGAGCTTTGCGTCCCATGTCGCTCGGCTTAAAGAACGACGAGATTGAGCGGCTATTGGTTCTCGACCAACCTGGTCAGCTCTAGGCGAAAATGACCGTCCAGCTGCTTACAGTTCGAAATCAACGACCAGCGGCAAATGGTCAGAGGCATCGCGGGCAAGTTGGCGTTTGGCAACATGCGCAGTTAATTGCGAAAACGAACCGCGCCAGAATGCCTTGTCCAGCGAACCCAGGGGCAAATACGCAGGAAACGAACGGAACCGCGAGATCGGTGTTGTTAGTTGGCGAAAGTCATGAACCTCGAATGGTCCGCTTGCCAAAGTGTTCCGCCAGTCGTTGAAGTCCCCGACGATCAGCTGGGGTAAATCCCGACCTTCACGAAACAGGTGATGTTCAAGCAGTCGACGCGTCTGCCAGTGACGCTCCCGTTCTGCGAGTCCCAGGTGCCAGTTCACCACATGGATGGCGCCACCTGGTGTGTTGATCATTGCCATCTGAGCACCGCGTGGCTTTTTCGTCTGGCGACTTAACGAGACTTGATGGTGGCTGATGAAGGGCCAGCGCGACAACAACAAATTACCGTATCCACCGGTTTGGACGTGGACGTTGAGCTGATACATTCGGTGGGGAAGTTCCAGGCGTTCAGCAAAAAGTTCTGGTTGGTTATCGAACCGACTTCGGCGAACGTTACGATCCACTTCCTGCAGGCAGACGATGTCTGGAGACTCCGCTGCGATCACGTCCACAACCCGTTGAAGCCGGTATCGCCGGTCGCGTCCACCTATCCCTTTATGAATATTGTAACTCAGCAGTCTCAAAGGATGAGCCCCATTCGACAATTGCGGAGGTTTTGCACTCAACGGTTCTCAATTGCTCCTGCTTTTACAGAGTTTTCACAAGGATCGATAGCGAGTCACCAGGGGTATTTGCGGTGCCTCCTGGATCGGACATTGCAAAAGACGCGAACGTTGCTTCCCGCGCGATCTGATGTTCGACATCATCAACGGGTTATTATGCCGGTCCAGGTATCTTGGACGAAACAATTGAGAGTGGACGGTCCTGTGGAAAGTTGACGGATTCCAAAGGTGAGTAAAGCAATGCGTCAACGACAGGTCATTCAAAGGAGCTCGAAATGAAAACCACGATCCGTCGCATGTTATTGCTGGTGACTCTGATGTTCTGGCAAGGCGGTTTCATGTTTTACGGAGGCGTGGTCGTTCCCGTGGGAGCGGAAATTCTTGCATCTGACACAAAACAGGGCTTCGTGACGCAAGCTGTGACGAATTATCTGAATGTTGCAGGGGCCGTCTGCCTGGTTGTGTGGCTCGAATATTTATGGCATCACCGGCGAGGTGGCGTTTCCATGGCGGAATGGTGGGTTTGGTTGTTGATGGCGATTTCACTTGTTGGTCTCGTCGGGGTACATTTTCAAATGGATCGAATTCTGATTGCTGAAACGACGACAGTGTCCGAACCCAAACAGTTTGATCTGCTTCATAAGTTGTATATCGGGACCAGTTCTCTTCAGTGGCTTCTCAGTCTGGTTCTGCTGTTCCTGACCTTACGGAGTTGGAACCAGGCGGACGTCAAACGGTCCTGTTAGTCGATGTCGACGCGCAAAAACGGGTTTCGAAGTGAAGCCAGGAGGTTCGTGCGGAAGGAAATTTGAAAACTGCTGAAAAATTCCAGATTCCCTGTTTTTTTGTTCGTTTTTTACCGTGACCTGACACGACTTGTTTTTCAGGCATCATGAGATATAGTTTCGTCTCGGTTTTGCCGCCGGAGAGGTGGCTGAGTGGCCGAAAGCACCGCTTTGCTAAAGCGGCGTCTGGGTATTCCCCGGACCCAGGGTTCGAATCCCTGCCTCTCCGCATCAACCGTCGAAGAAACTCCTGTTTTTTCGACGGTTTTTTCGTTTTCCGGGTTGGCCGAAGTCGGGGTTATGACCCCTTCCGAGAGCGCACTGAAAGGCACTGAAACGCGGGTTTTCGCGGGCAGTTTCGGTAAGCCAGACGGTAAGACATTTGGCAGCGTATCGGCGGAATCGGTTCCCGTCCGGCGGGCCGTTTGGATTTCCGGCGGATTTTGCGTATTCGTGGGGAGCGGCGGCAGTTTTTCGACGGCGGCTTGCAGGTCGTAGAGTCCTGCATGCGTGTACCGGTCCAAAGTCAGTCCAACCGTCGAATGTCTTGCCAGTCGTTGCATCACCTTGGCGCTGGCACCAGATCGACCGAGACGAGACAGGAA
>JBAXBD010000055.1:0-15869 GCA_037142165.1 Schlesneria sp.
CACAGATTCTGACAAGCGACGCGCTCCATCGTGGCGGACAATACACGCGACGCGACGCAATCTCATAGACGATATCAGTCAAATTCATCGCGATTTCACAATAACGCGTTTTTCACATTACGTTTCTGATATTTCTCCGTAAAAACAAGCCTTTTCTACGAATTGGCCCGTCAATTGATGGGGTGCAAAAAAGCAACGCCAATGACCGCTTGATCCCTTCACTCACCTGAATCACAACGTCATCGCCTGTAACGTGAATTCTTCGTTAGAGACTCGATTACGTTGACAGCCGTTGTCACGCCCGTCCGATGTAGATCAATAGAAACGAGCCTCGGCAGATGACAATGACGGATCAACCAACGATCCTGGTCGTTTCCGACGTACTTCTCATGACGAGAAGTCCAAACACTGTCGACTGCCAACAATCTTCAGGAGTCCCTGACCATGTCGTCGATTTCCACATTCACGTCGGGTACGACTTCCTTCCCTCATTCCGATGAGCAAGGATTCAAGCACGAATTTGAGGAATTCCTGGCGGCATTGCAGTCAGGAAATCAATCGGCTGCAGAGTCTGCATTTGAAGCCATCAAACATGGCTTTCAGGAATCGACAAAATTGACTTCAGGAAAATTGAAACCAATCCGCCGAAATTCATCTCGACTCACGCTTCCGCAGACAGACTGACGACTGTGGGTAATTTGCGTCGGATCGAAAGCTGACGCAAACCTTCAGAAACCTTAAGAATCGACCCCCTGTTGTCTGTTTTCAAATGGATTCGCATTTCCGCAAGTCCTTGAAACCGTTAGAAATCTCGACACTTGAGACCTTCCGGATCTCCCTGTCTACGCTTTCTGTGTTGTTCATCGTCAATCGGGGGATAATTTGCCGATCATATAAGTAGTGATCGCAATACAGCCGACGATTGGCAGTCGGCAATAGATTTCTTTTCGATCGATCGATCAATCATTCGGGAAAGACATTCTTTCGCAAAGCCGCCCAACGTTAAAGACGTCGTCGAGTTTATAAGAGACACCATGCGGTACTTCATCATCATCGTCGCCTGCATCGGAATCATTCTGACTGGCAGCATGAATGCTGTGGCACAAAATGTTGTCCCTCCGCCCGGTTTTGTGCCCGGCGGCGTTGACGATTCGGCATCCAGTCCCGATCCAATTGCCCCACCTGAGCCGAAAATCTTTTCAGGTTCTGGAGAGGCGTCTGATATATTCAACGGATCCGGTTCCGGGGGTTACCCTGATCGAGAACGGCTGTACCCACGAAGACCTCGTCGCGGCAACCCGATCACGTCAATCTCTCCGATCCTTGCTGCTGAAGCGGAACCACCACTTCCCAGGGTCTGGTTTCGACCCGAGGCACTGCTCTGGTGGTCCAAAAGCAGCCCTTTGCCGATACCGATCGTAACGGCTGGCAATCTGAATGACCCGATACCTGGTGCACTTGGTCAGCCAGGAACATCGGTGCTGCTCGGAAATCAAAATATCGGCTTGCCTTCACAGGGTGGTGGAAGGATCACGTTCGGTTTCACGTTTGATGCAGAACAGTCATGGGGAATTGAAGGGACATACTTCTCTCTTTCGAACCCGACGGTCACGCAAGCAGTGTACTCGAATGGTCGACAGGGTTCCGCACTGCTGGCATTTCCTTACTATAACCCTCTCGACGGAACCGAAAGTGCTTCACCAATCGCATACCCTGGGTCTTTCGCAGGAAATGCAGTGTTGACGCTTCAGACACTACTGCAGGGGACCGACGTTAATTTCCTGCATAACATCCACTACTCCAAGAGCATTCGTGTCGACCTGCTGGGTGGCTTTCGATACGTGAATTTTCAAGAAAACCTCAGTTTTTCAACCGACAGTCCCAATGTTTCGCCCAACCCACCTGCGTTCTTCCAGACATACGACCAGTTCAATGTCGCGAACAATTTTTACGGTGGACAACTTGGTGTTCGCGCCAGCTATGATGTGGCTCGCTTTTTCTTCAATACGACAGGAAAACTCGCATTAGGAACCACATTTGAAACCGTCTCTGTCGACGGAGGTACGGCAACAAACGCCGGAGGCTACGCGACCGCACCGGGTGCATATCTTTCACAACCATCTAACATGGGAACGGCCACCCGAGATCAATTTGCGATTGTCCCCGAATTGAACCTGAACATGGGATTTCGTCTGCGTCCCTGGGCGAGCATCATCGTTGGATACTCGTTTTTGTATATCAGTTCGGTGGCTCGTCCCGGAGACCAGATCAGTCACGTGATCAATCCATCGCAATCGTCTGCAATCAGCAATTATTTTCCAGCCAACCCTATTGGCCCCGCCCTCCCTGGCCTGAATGTTCACAACACCGATTTCTGGGCTCAAGGTCTTAATTTCGCCCTGGAACTTCGATTCTGATTGGTGTTAACTTTACGATGGTCCACGATCAGATATTGATACTCTGAGGAACACCACTTGGAGCGAGCGTCTCATACGGACGACGTGTTTTATTGCGTTCAGCGATTTTCTTGCCAATGTCTGCAATCCGATTCTGAAACTGTTTCAGCGGTGCATCAACACGGTCATCAACGAACTGATTTGAGGCATACTGTCCAAGCTGCGTGTAATGGACGTTTCCGAGAAGACAACCCAGTTCCATTTGCAGTTCGGCCATATCGAGCGTTGGAAGCATCGCAATGAAATCGGCTTCGGTGGCACCGGTCTTCTTCGTGGGAGCTGGTCGATACCCTGCCAATGGCATGTTCGGAACATAGCTCATCAAGTCGTATTGGGGGAAATTCACTGCCGCGTGTTGGACACTGCAGGTGTAGACGATAAACGTCGCGACTTCAATCAGCTCTTCGATTGTCTGAATCTGGCTATCGTTGGGCAGCCCTTTGACCCGTCCGCCATTGTCTGATGCCAGTTCGCGGCACCATGCCTGCAATTCTTTGTCCTTCTGAATTTCAGTATTATTCGGGTAATACAACTTCAGGTAAGAACTGACCCACTCGTGAATGGCTTCCCAATACATCGAAGCGTCGTCGCGGTACGGGTAAACAGGAAATGCATCGTGGTCATCGACGCCCCGTTGTGCGAACGTCAGGGGCAGAAGATCGTTCATGACGCGGGTACTTTGGACGCCATGAACAGCCACTTTTCGAGATGTCTGAATTGTTCCCCCCATCAATTTGTCGACCCCCCCTTTGTCGGCAATCAGGTGTTGCCATGACGCTTTGTTGATCGCCAGCGTTCCTTCGAAGTGAGGCCACAATAACAATGCCAGCGGATGTCGATCCGCCAGATGGCGATACGAAGAAACGACAAACGCTTCCATCGTCAAATGTGTTCGTCCCAGATGGGTTGACGCTTCGTGAATATTTCCGTCGGCCGTCTCCACAATCGTTTTTGCGATCAACCAGTTGTATCCATCTTTCGGTGTGAAGATAGGATTGAAGGCGGGATCAGGTTTCTGCTGACATTGAATCGCGACAGGCAGCAGTTCTTTCGATGGACCCGTGATAACGAACAGGGCCAGCGGTGCGTAAACATACTTCTGTCCGTTTGGATAGTTGCCCAGTTCCGCTCCGTCTAACAGTGCATAATCGGCCAGATACAATCGGCCCTCGGCAAGTGCCGCATCGAGCGAATCGTTGTGTATCCCTTCACAGAAAATCTCGTTCGTAATCGGCAACCGCTCGTCGAGCGTCTTAAGACGTTTGAGCATGACGGGGTTCGGACCGGCCGTCCGCATCGCGGCAAAGACCCGATCTTCAGCAAAATCTTTCGCAATCGGGGGTAACCCATACGAGCGGAAAAGGTCTGCATAATCTGCCAATGATTGAGCCGGATTTGGATCAGCGCCAATTCGTGATTCAAATTTCAAAATTTCAGTAATGTGGCTGCGAATATCTGCAATCGCATGAATATCGTTTTCAAAAACATTGCGAATCTTGTTGAGGACGGTTGTCGCTTGCACGGTGCGGAGTTCGCTCGAGTCCAATTTCGCGCGATTTTCAAGCACTTCGAGAACTTGTTTACCGCACACCTTCAACCAACTGAGCGAGAAATCGTCTGTGATTGGCACATTTTTCATGACGGCCAGTGGCGAAACATGCGTGTAATCGTACTGGTAAAGCCTGCGATCGACATACAGTTTGGAACTGCGGTACAGGCCGCCCCAAAAGGATTCTGCCTGAGGTAATCGCGGTGCAGGCTGTGGCAAGAACGCAGACATGATTGGCCCTTCGGTCGGTTGTAATGTCGAAAGCGCCGATGGTCGCTAGCAAAATGTCGACCACCACGTAGTTTAATTCATAACCCGAAACACAGAGTGTTTCAATCGACCACATCAATCGATCCGAAAATGCTGATGGATGACCGACACAATGTTACTGCGAGCGGGTTCTGCTTATTCCGACGGACCAATTACGAATTCAAATGCGGGGTACAATGTCGGTCCCCCCTTAGATCATGCAACAATCACTTAACCTGGGTACGACAGTGCAGATGAGCAAGGATCTCGCGGCTCATCTGGCCTATTATAACTCGCTCGTGATAGCCGGGTCAGTGGTCCCTTTGAGTCTCCTTCAGGTCTGGTCCCACGATCGAATATTTCCGGGCGAGTGACTGCACAAGCCATTTCGTCAGGACTGACCGCCTCGTTTTGAACGGACAAATGCAGAAAGCCGCACCTGGAGACGCCGCTTGCTCAACCGACTTTTCAAGGTGCGATTTACGGAGCCTCAACACGCGGCAGATTCAATTTTAGCTTTTGTGGACGAATTACCGGTTGTCTGAAGGTCTTCGAATCAATTCCCGCTTTTTCTGCGGAAGCAACCAGCTTCCAGGGGTTGCCATTGAAACTGAGCTTGGACTGAACCTCAATCATGTTCAATAGCGTCTGTTGGGCCAAGCCAATACAGAACGGTGACTTCAGCAGTTCTACCGACTCGGCCAAGCCAAAACCGCCAGGCAACTTTCCGAGCGATTTGATCAATCGATTCAAAATCTGTTCATTCGTTCGGACTTGATCGCCCGTCATGGCGAGGATCGCCGCTTTGGCCCGTTTGACATCGCTTTCAGGAACGCGGCTAGCAAGTTCCTCGACGCCGTCCAGCATGATTTTCAGCACTTCCGGATCATGATCTCTATCCAGCGCCGATAGCAGATACTCGAGTGCATAATTCGCCTGAGATTTATCGGAAGCCATGGCCAAGGCAACGGCGGCTTGACAAAGGGCAGGACGGGCGGCCACGTTTGCCAAAGCCCTGTTCGATGCCAGGATTTGTTCGAATGCTTCCTGAGTCTCCTGTCCGGTCATCTTCGGCGCCATCACTTGCCAGATTCGCGCCAGTTGTCCAATGACCTGAGGTGATTGGGTTCCCTGAATCGATCTCAGATTTTGATCAATGACCTGTCTGACGACGGCTTGATCACCGTCCTTTTGCAGTTTCGGAGCGACCTTCTCCATCGCTCGTCCAAGGGAAATCAGGAAATCGGGACTGTCTGAAACATCCATGGCCATGACCAGGTAATGGGCCACTTCTGCCGCATCATTTTCCGTGAACTTATCTTTTCGATCCAACTCGATCGCGACCGACGCCAGTCCGAGACTGAGGACTCGCAACAGGGACGATTCTTTGGTGCTTTTAATTTTGTTAAGAATTCGCTGTACTGCTTTGTGTCCAACCTCCTTCGAGATATCTCCACCGACGAATCCGATTTTTTCGACGATCAGTTGAACGATCTCGGAATTTTCGGTCGAGACGAGAACGGCAAGCATTCGTTCGAGGGCGTCCTCCGCAATATCTTCAGGAATGTTTTCGGGAATGATTGAGAGAGTTTCCGAAAGGAGACTCAGTTCTATGGGTGCTTCAAATGCCTTATCGTCTATTTTGTCCCTGACAACCTCATACGCTTTCTTGATCTTTGCCGAGTTAACAACTCTTTCCATCCCCCGAAGTCCGTAAGCTAAGGCCCGAACTTTTTCTGCGTCCTTACTAGATTCCATCCTTTTACAGATTTCTTCGGCGACCACATCGGCGGTCGGTGCATTCAACTTGCCGCCGACAGCCTGCATACTGTCTTGAATTTTATGAATCATGTAGGCTCGTTCGAATCGATCGAGCGATCCAAATAGAGAATTGAATACCAGCTGGCCGTCAGTCATCGACAGCGGTTTCGGTAAAGTCGAAAGTCCGTTCGATAATTGGTAGAGATCGAGAGGGAGCGTTGCACCATTTCCGATACAGGACAAGAGAATCTTCGTGGCTTCGGCATTTTCCTCATCAGTCATTTGGACTGGTATGGCGCAAAGGCTTTCAGCGAAAAGACGTAAACCCCTGCTGGAATCCTCCTTCGCCATCACTTTTAAGATTCTGGCGATCGCCGTATGACCAGCGTTTTCAGAAATCCTGCCGTTCAATTGCCCCAGTCCCTTACTCAATTCGCACAGCGGATCTGACTCTTCTACCAACTGCATGGCTTTAAGAAGGACGTTGGTCGCTTGTTGAGTGTCTGACTGAGAATGATGAATGGCCACGACGACCAGACATCGAGCAAAAACACTCATCGTTTCCGAATCCTGAGCACCTTTGACAGCTTGCAGAATTTCGTCTTCAGTGACTTTAAAGTCATCCGGCGCTAAACGGCCGCACCAGGATCTAATCGTCTTAACAAGGCTATTACGGACCTCGGTCCGTTTCGTGTTTTCGATCGCCTGAACGATGTATTTGATTCCGCGCGCGGCGTTAATGACATTCAGATTTTTGGGAAGCGAGACAAGACTTTCACTTAATTCACGAATCGAATCCGGTCGCTTCTCGTTTTCCATCACGTGAAGCAATTGATCGGAAATGCGCAGCACGTCGGGTGGAGTCATTTGCCCTGGTAACTCACCAACAGCGTCGCACAGCTTCTGTAAAATTCGCGGATCACGAGTTTGCTGGATGGCATTGATAATCGGATCAACGGCCCGTTGAGATTCGGAGAATGGAATTGAGCGAATCGCCGTGTTTAAATCGGCGGAAAGCTTATCGAGCAATTCATTGTCGCGATAACGTATAATTTCACTTGATAGCGTGCGAACAGCGAACTCAGCAAACTCAATTCCTTCGACGTTAAGCGCTAACCCCATCCGGACCGCTGCCAGTCGCTCGTCCGATGTGGCAGAAGGGTTTTTCAGAATCGGCGTGATTGTGTCATCCAGGGCAAACTGGCGTCGTTTTTCATCAAAACTAATGAGCGCCCGAGCGACGTAGCGTCCCCGATTAATCAGCCGTGGCGCATGACCTTCGTTCGAAAACGCTAAGGACAGGATTTCCCGACGCAGCGGTTCATGTTCCGGAGTTAATCCAGCAATCTGCCACAGAGCCTCAGATTCGTTGTACCCGAAGTCCCCTGGAAAATCGTGAATTCGTTCGATCAGGTTGTCAGCAAGTGTCTCTTCGATTTTTTGTCGAGCCTCTTCCGTCTGGCGGGCGTTTGCTTCCGCCTTACGGGCATTTGCAACAGCTTCACGCTGGGCTTTTGCCGCCCAGACGAAAGCGGCTAGTGCCACAGCGGCCAGCGCCATCGCCGCCAGCGATTGCCTTTTCGACCGCTGTGCGGCTCGAGCCTGTTCGCTCGCCCGCTCTGTTTCGCTTTCGGCGAGCTTCTTCAAGGTTTGGACTTCGCGAGCCTGACGCTCCGCTTCTTCTCGTTTGACTCGGTCACGTTGTTCCAGGCTCGCGTTAAGGAACTGGCGCTCATCATAGGTTAAGTCAGCTTCGGGTGTGTTTGACCATTCATCGGCCTCTGCCAGTCTTGCCCCCTGATAAAGATAGCCTTGATTGTGACCGGATCCGATCCATTCGGCAGCCGCTTCTGTCAGACGATGTTGCGTTCTGAGCGCTTCCCGATCCCCTTCAATCCAACTTCGTAGTTTCGTCCAGGATCGAATCAGCGCTTCATGCGAAACTTCGACAAACGAATCCTTCTCGGTCGTAATCAACCTGACGTTTGTTAGCCGGTTAATCACGGACGAGATTAACACGGGATCACCCAACTGGCTCATCGGAACTCGTCGTTTGGTGTCCTCGCTTCCTTCTCCTGGTTGCGTTAATCGAAGAAAGACTCGACGGCAAGTCTCTTTTTCGGCGGTATTCATTTGATCGTAGATCGAATTCGCCTGTTGTTCGAGCGCTCCTTCCAGTCCCCCTATCGCCTTGTAGGCCGCGATCGTCAATCGGCGTCCTTCGCGCCGTTGCCACAGCTCCCACAGCGCATGTTGCAAAAGGGGCAACGCTCCCGCTTGATCTTCCATTTCGTTCAACAGCATTTCCGTAAGACCGGGCTCCAGTTCCAGCCCGACCAATTGAGCCGGACGCTCGATCACTTCGCGCAGTTCTTCGGATGACATGGGACCAACCAGTTCCTGGTGGTCCGTGATGGCCGCAGCCAGATGGCGATGCAGCGCGCACTTCCCGTAAAAGTCTGCTCGCATCGTCAGCACAACGATGACTTTTCCCCCCGGTATGCCTGCAGCATAAATCAGATTATCGATAAACGCTTTACGGTGATCGTCTGCTGCGTTCATCTGGGAAAAGTTAACGAAAGAGCGACTGGATCGAGACTTGGATGCGTCATCGGAATGCAGAGTGAATACTTCTTCGAACTGATCGACGAGCACGACGACTCGTTGAGATTCCTCAGCACCCGCGAGTGCAACGCGAACAGCCAGATGTAATCGAGACTCATCCGAAGCCATTTGAGAAATCAGGTTACCGACATCGCCAATCCTCGACCCGATTTGAGGATTACCTGCAAGCGCAACTGCAGACTTTCCAAAGGATCATGTCCTGGTCGGCAAATAAGGATCGGCCACGTCGCACTCCCTTCAAGCTTTCCATTGCGCAGAGCGGGAACCAATCCAGCCCGCGCGAGCGACGACTTTCCGCTGCCCGAGGAACCGACAATCGCCAGGAAGCGATTTTCTCGTGGGGTCCCTGATCGATCGAATGACTGAGCTGGACGCAATGCGTTCAGCAGCCATTCGATTCGTGCTTCACGGCCAAAAAAAAAGGCTGAATGTTCGGGCTGAAACGCCTGGAGCCCTCGGTACGGACACTCCCCTTCAAAGATCGCCGCACCTGGCGGCAACCCTGGAGCCACACCAAGAACCCCGCTTTTCAGACGATGATAGGCTTCATCTTCATCAAGCGAATTGCGGAATTCCACCCAGGTCGATGCGAGCAGAAACTCGGGTAATCGACTTCGTTCCTCCCGCGTCCCTCCCGGAAGTAAAATGGGAATTACTCGAAATTCATTGTCTTTCTGACGAACGCGTTTCGAGATGGCAGCTCGCATTTCCTCGTCTTGCCATGGACTGATTCCACTCGGACCGACGAAGACGGCGACCGACATGGAATCTGCCAGTGCCTGTTCCAGCGCAGGCTGCCACGGCGTGCCGGGAACAAGATGCCATTTGTCGAGCCAGGCTTCGATCCCGTCTGCTTTTAACCGCCGCGCAAGTTCCTCGACCGCCGGTTTATCAACACTATTGTGGGACAGGAAAACGTGAAAACTTGCGAATGACATCAGACAGTTTCCTCGGCACGCCAAATCATACGACGTCTGCGAACGTGATCGTTAGACGACACACGTTTGTACCTTAAAAACTCTCAGAAGCCCATTCCTTTGAAATACGAGATCCGATCAAAATGGCGGCGGTGGTGGCAGTTCTTCGTAGCCGCGTCGGCGAGGATTGCGCGAGATTGGTTCGACTGACGTCGAAGGGATCGGCGTTTTGTCTGGATCTTGCGGAAGGTTCAGCCTTGGTTGTTCTGTGTCGATTGGCCGACCGATGACAGCCGCCATGACTTGTGGTTGAAGTCGTGTCCATGTTTGCTGCCAATCACGTCCCGCATTCACCTTTAGTGACAATACGGCCGCTTCGAGCGTTCCGTCGGCAAAGTCTTCGATAGATCCAGGATTTAGTTCGGGATCGAAGGGAAATAGCTTCAACTGTGCGGATTTTTCCAGATCCGTCGCTGCAGGCTTTGATAAACGATTGTAAAGGACTTGTGAACGTCCAGGGGTCGACGAGAGATGAATGACTCGACGTGGACGAAATGAGTAAAGAGTGTCGAGGATCACTCGCGTCTCGACTTCGCTTGCGGGAACGGCAAACTGCGGCATGCCGACTGGCTGACGAAACCTTCGGCTGGGAAAATTGCGATTCAACGGAACTCCGCGAGCGTTACCCTTGTACTGGTGAACGAGTCCATCAGGATTACCGGCCCGGAGGAAGACGACTTCGTTGTTCTCGATCAGATTTGGCCGACTGGCCAATCCCTGAGCCAATTGCTCAAGCCACCTGACAGCGACTCGATCCTCGCCGTCCAAACCGGCGATCACCAGAGTCCTGACGCCACTGGTACCAAGATGCATCGAATGCATCTTTCGTCCTTCTGTCGTTTTCCCAATCACATTCCACTCAGCCCCGGAATTCGTTGATTCTGTGGCAGATGCTGAAGAGGTTCGTTTGACTGTTGATGTCGGCTGAAGTTTTAAGACCTTTTTCCGATCGGATTTGGCCGAATCACGCTCGCTGGAGTTCGAATTCGGTTCGACGTTACTCGCAGGATCGTGTTCCTCGTTCCTGCTAAGTTCCGATGCTGTGTCGGCAATAGGATCGGATTGAGGCGTGACCTCATCTGCAGGATCAAAGGCAATCGGCCGCAATTCGCTAAGTTTTGCCAGTGGCAGACGAGCTTTATTTGAACCCTGGACGCTGTGCGTAGTCTCTTCGGTGCGATTCGAAAACGGATTGGAAGTTGATTGAGTTGCCTGTTTCAATCGCTGAAAGGCGTTTTCCGTTGGTGCATCAGAATGTCCGCCATGCAAGCTCGCAAAATCATCGAGAATTGATTTGGTACTCTGGTGAACCCGGCTGACAAGATTTTTGGCAGTCGTTCCCACGGCATCGTTCTGAGACTTGTCGACAGGTCCATCATTCGGGCGCTGTGAAGTCAACGCACCCCGAAGCGGCTCGCTCACCGCAGGAGACCGCTGGAGATACATGTATCCGGCGCCAGCAGAAGAAAGCGTCATTAAGATCATCACCGTGCGCACGAAAGTCATCTCCAGACCGAGCGATTTTCGGTATTTGCCGTGTGGGCTTCAGCCCGCACAAGATATTTTGTAGCACGGGCTGAAGCCCGTGCTGCGGTTTTTGAAAGTCATCTCCAGACCGAGCGACCTTCGGTTCTTATTCTTCATCAATACCGAGGCGAAATCTCATTTCTTCAAATTGGCGGGCAAACTCTTCGGTGGAGGAATGAATGTGTTCTGCTTCGGTAATGAATCTCATTTTTTCCATACGTGGCAGACCATAGTCGTCGAGGATGTCCTCGAAATCCGCCAGTTCCTGACCGTAAACAATCAGAAGTTTATGTTCGTCGAGCTGAATTTCCTGAGGGATATCGGGGTTCAGAACTGCGATTCCCGTGCAACCATCACCGAGCAACATCTCTTCGAATTCAAAAATACTGCTCTTCAGAATCGGTAAATCGATATCTTCGCGGTACAAGTCCTGATGACTTCCCCGCCGATCATGGCTCGTCTCAAGAACGACATCAACCTCGTGTCCTAGCGGTTCCAGAAGATCCAGAAAAATATCAAGAAGAATTTCGCGACTGGCCGACGCCATGATGACAGGAATTTTAATTCCCGATTCTTTGTCCTGGTAAAAATCGTGCCGATACCCTGCCTGGGGAACGACTTGCAAGTCGTAAGACGGACGAACCGCATCGGTCAGCATGAAGTCGCCATAGCGAGCAATTTTCAGGTGGGATTCGAGCTGATCTTCGCTAAGATTCTCGAAACTGCTTCGCCCCTGCTTCGACTCGCCGTCGCGATACGTGTTCTTGAAAAAGGGTTTCAAGAACCCCATGGCAGTCCCCTCTCGGCTTAGGGTTTGGATCAACGACAACGAAGTGCAGTGAATCCAGACGGTGTTTTCACGCTGGCCAAGATCGACAACCGATCCTGTGAATGCGTGAAATCTAGCACTTGTTTTTCAATGTGAGCCGAAGGACTTTGTTCGCTTGGCCGGAATTTATCGCTCAACTGAACGCTCTGAACCGGGAATACCGGTCAGGAAGCTTCTAACACCCGATGAACGACGATTGGAGATTCGATTCCAATAAAAAAACCCGCCGAGAACGTGTCTCGACGGGTTTTTCGTATTTTCGACTGGATCACACAGCCAAGTTTGACTGTTAGAGACCGGCGGCCTTTTTCAGGTCAGCGGCCTTGTTGGTGGCTTCCCAGGTGAATTCGGCTTCATTTCGACCGAAGTGACCACCGCTGGCGGTTTTACGATAAATTGGCCGTCGCAGCTTCAGGTACTCGATGATCGCCAATGGGGTCATCTTGAAGTGTTCACGAACCAGGGCGACGATCTTATCGTCTGGAATCGCGTTGGTACCGTTCGTATTGACTCGAATACTGACAGGTTCAGCGACACCGATTGCATAGGCCAATTGAACTTCACACTCGCGAGCCAACCCCGCAGCAACGATGTTCTTGGCGACGTGGCGAGCCATATAGGCAGCCGATCGGTCAACTTTCGTTGGATCCTTGCCACTGAACGCACCACCACCGTGACGACCCCAGCCGCCGTAGGTATCGACGATGATTTTTCGGCCCGTCAGGCCTGTATCGCCATGTGGACCACCGACCACGAACCGGCCTGTCGGATTGATGTGGTATTTCGTCTCTTTCGAGAGAAGTTCTGGTGAAACCGATTTTTTCACGACTTCTGAAATCACGAAGTTCGTGATGTCATCCTGGCTGACTTTTTGGTGGTGTTGCGTCGAAACAACAACGGCCGAGATTCCCACTGGCTTATTGTGTGAATCATACTCAACGGTTACCTGGCTTTTGGCGTCCGGTCGCAGCCAGTCAACTTCGTTCTTCTGGCGGGCTTCGGTCAACCGGTTGATGATTCGATGAGACAACGCGATCGGCAATGGCATCAGTTCGGGCGTCTGGTCGCAGGCGTAACCGAACATCAAGCCCTGATCGCCGGCACCTTCACGGTCAACACCCATTGCAATATCCGGGCTCTGGCTGTGCAGTGCGACGAATACTTTGCAAGATTCGTACGAAAATCCGATGTCATCGCTAATATATCCAATGTCTTTGACGACATCTCGTGCAACCTGGACATAGTCGAGTTTCGCTTGAGTGGTGATTTCACCAGACAAGACGACGAGATCTGTTGTACAAAGCGTTTCGCAGGCGACTCGGGAACGAGGATCTTGAGCCAGGATCGCGTCGAGCACACCATCGGAAACTTGATCCGCCACTTTGTCAGGATGGCCCATGCTGACAGATTCACTGGTAAACAAATAATTCGTCATTTCGCTTCGTAACTCCGGTCAAAGACGCCTTTGGGTTTGTAATCCACGTTCAAAACAACCACGCCAGTTTTCGAATTAACTGTCGGACAATTCGCAAATGCACACTGATTCTACGGAGGAGTCGATAAACTCTCAACTCGATCACCCGTCAAACGAATTGATACGCGTGTCGAAGGCCTTTTATTTTGAATCGGCTTGAGGCTTCTGAAGCGTTTTCTTTTTTCGTTCGATAAAGTCAACGTGATGCGGAATATGCCCTGCAATTCGTTCGAGCAGACGCATCAGCGACAACGGACCGTCCGCAGAATGCTGTCCAGTCCGTTCAAAGTCATCGGGAGATAATGTCTTAAGGAAACGCGATACTTCGCGCCGAACGGACATGATGACGTCCAGTTCTTCTTCAAGATTTCGCTGCGAGTAGGCAAGTTTCGCGGCGAAGACATCGGGATCGCCACCAAACAGTGTTGGACGATCCTCTGCTACAACGCGCTTCATTCGATCGGCGTAGACCAGTTCAAAGTCGGCGATATGACAGACAATCTGCAAGACACTCCAGGCCCCCGGAGGCGCTGGGATTCGCAACTGAATCGAAGACAGCCCCGAAATCGCGTCACGAAGCTGGGTGGGTCCGTGATCGTATTTCGCAATCAATTCCTGCAAATTCATTGGCCAGGTGGTGACGTTTGACGCGGCACCTAAAAGTGCGAGTGCTTTTGCTCGCGAGTCGGTCATTGGCCACAACCTGTCAAACTTCGAAACGGCTAATACTTCGCGACCGACGGGTGACGGATTGCATAAAACCAGCCGTCCGCCATCTGTCGAAACGTCATTCCATAATACCCGGATTAACTCTAACAGGCTGGAACCAAAAAACGGTGCCTCTTTGAGATCGATGATCAACTTGTGGCAACCGATCTCTCGCCGCAAATTCCGTATGGATTCCAATTCATTCAGGACGTTTTGATCTGCAAGGCTGCTAACCCCCGGGCGCAACTCCAACAGCAGAATGTCCTCGACGGCTTCTGTATGAATCGTTTGACAGAAACTCATCTCAATTTTCCTCAATTCCTGTGAATTCCGGCTCGGTTACTGGAACAGTTGAACCGGACATCACAGGCTCTTCTGGAGTCGCAGCTTTCCGCCGTTTTACCAGCTTTACCTCGTTTCCCACGGCATTGTAGTGCACTTCATCCATGAAAGTATGCATTAACAACAAGCCTCGTCCGCACGGACGTTCGAGGTTCGCCGGGTCAGTCGGGTCAAACAGGCAGTCACGATCAAACCCAAAACCATCGTCCCTGATGGTAAATACCGCTTCGTCTGCGGTGAACCGACCAATAATACGAATCCGGCGACTGGACCAGGGGAGCGAGTTAATCCGTTGAATCGCGAGGTCGTAATAGGCACGGTGGTCATTCTCTCGCATTGACGAACAAAGCTCTAAATTCCCATGAAAACAGGCGTTTGTCAGCGCTTCCTGCAAGGCAACGCCAATTCGCACTCGTTCAGATTCGTTGCAGGTCCCCATTTCCGTCGCCATCTCTTGCAGAACATGGACCATTGACGAAATTAATTCTTGATCGTTTTCGATGCTGAATTCAACCTCGTGGCGCGTCATTCGACGTTTCAGTCGTAAATGAGTTCGATCGCGATGTGCTGCCTGCAAAACCTGGTTAACCGTTTCTGCCAATTGAAATGTCAGTTGTCGTTTGGGAACGTAACTCGCAGCGCCGGCTTTTAGCGCTTTGACCGCAAATTCTTCGCTTCCTCGTGCAGTCATCAGGATGACGGGAACGATGGGATACGCCCGGCGAATGACTTCGACCAATTCCAGTCCATTGATCGAAGGCATATCAAGATCAGTCACCACAATATCTGGAACATGCAGTTCCATCTTCATCAATGCATCGCCGCCATCCTCAGCGTACTCGATATTTAATCCCTCGGTTTTACTGAGTAACCCACCTGCAAATCGACGGTCCGTCGACGAATCGTCCACGATCAGTACTGTAGGCATGATGGGAAATCCGTAATAAATCGAAATCGTCGTCTCACCGAACTTTTCGACGCCTTCAGCGTTGTTTTCAACGGAAAAACGCCATGAAAATACCACCGTTGGCCCGTCGGTGTTTTTCGATCTCAAGTAAAAAAACTAACACGTGACATCTCAAAAGACGGCAATTTCGTCGGTGCGTATCTAGCCAGCTTCGCGCTGAAATTGCCAATACACCACTATGATGCTGCCATCATGCGACGCTGATCGCAAGTGTATTGTCATTTTGATTTCAATATGAATTCACCTGAAACAGCCTTCCAGTGTCGTTTGGACGGCTGAAAAGAATCTTCTGAATCAAAATCAACACGCTTCCCGGAAAATGGCCCTATTTCTCTTTCGACTCAAGAAACGATGTCATCGCAGTAAAAATACTCCGGGAACGATTGATCAACGGTCGCATAATTT
>JBAXBD010000056.1:0-15857 GCA_037142165.1 Schlesneria sp.
CCCTTTAATCGCTCGCGAACAACGTCAAGTTCACCGACAATTCTGGGGAGTTCCAGCGCAAGCTGTGGATCATGCAAGACCACCAACGGCTGGCCTTCAGTAACGTCGTCACCGTGCTGAACCAGTAATTCTTCAACGATCCCGGTACTACTTGCGAAAACCTCTCGACGATGGTCTGGGACAAGTTCTGCAGGGCCGGACACCGTAAATTCCGCAGGGACGAATGTCAGAATTCCCGCAGCCGCAGATGCCGCTAAAAGCGCAAGCCGAAAACCCGGACGACGCATCCACGCCGGCAAACCACGCAATCGTCGCATCGTGTTCAAGAACGGAATTCCATCGCGCTCAAGCGCCGCGAGCAACAGTGGTTCACTACGCCGCGCCAAGACTTCCGCTCGATGTTTCCATGCGGGGAAATCGACAACGTCCTGGAATTGCTCCACGGCAATGACAGTTCGATTTGCCATCGGTCTGGCTGACGTCGTCGCCGACGGAAGCGGAATAAGTCCGATGGCTTTGGCTCCGGTCAACCCCGCGTGTTCAGAGAGCTCTAATCTTTGAGGAGCCTCTTTTGCGTCTAATGGCGCCAGCGCATTGAACCACAATGACTGGTTTCCACGGGAAACGAGTTTCGCGAGGCTTTCCATCGAGCGAACCGTATTCGATCGAGATTCAATCTGATCCACACCGGTTACGGCAAGCGTTTCATAGGACGTATTGTTTTGACGTAACAGAGTGATTCGATCACATTCGGCCAGAAGTCGCCCGTCATTGACAATCGTCGCCGTCAAGCCGGGCAAGTCGGGCGATTGCATCAGGCTCTGCAAAAACTGATCCCAACGCTGCCATTGAGATTGTGCTCGTCGCAACTGTCGCAATTCCGACTGTGAAAAATAATCAGCCGTGATTTCACAAATCGCTCGAAGAAACGGAACAACGTCGGAGGTTAACCCTCCATTCGGGCCGGCCGGATGAACGGCGTCCAGGAACCCGACCGTTTGAGTTGCATGAACGATTGGACCAAGCGTACGGGCTGCGAGACGGGTATTTCCATTACCGCCAAGAGAGATCGCGTGCGTGGAAATCTGTTGGGTCTTGGCAACTTCCGTCAGCCACGAAATCTGCTCGGAGTCAATCGGCTTCGGCAAGTCGACTGGCAATTGACGAACGACTTCCCACGATCCATCGGCGGATGGCCGCCAAAGTCGAGCCTGCTCGACGCCACCGTTCTGTCGCAGGCCATTCAAGACTTCAGTGAAGAATTGTCCGGCCTCCACGTCAGTCCTCGCCAATTCCGCCAATTGATCGACGCAGTGCTCCATCTGCTGCCGCGTGGCGGGCATGGCTGAACTTGACGACGTAATAGGAGCGTTCTGTGACATGCCGTTTATATACCTGTTTTGCAACGATTTCACATCGGAAATCAACATATGGCAAGCTGTCAGAGATGCGAATTGCTCATCAGGGCATCATTCTTTACCCCAACAAACCAGTTTGAGGGCCAAGGGGCAGAAATCACGTGCAGTTTGTATTCCTGTCTTGGGAACAAAAAAGTGCATGATGCATCCGCTTTCAGGGATTTTTCTTTCGGCGGCGTTGAGCACCTTCGGCCCGCGTGCCAGCCAGGTACCGCGTCGGCATCAATACTGAAGTTCTCAGATCCCCCCCCCCAAAAAAAAGGCACTATCGAAGGGAATCGACGCACTCATGCTGAAGCCAAGCACCGATCACGAACGAGGAGGCCGCGCAACTCATCAGCCACCCGCTTTCGAAATCGCCCCCAACGTTGCCATTCCTCTGAAATCTCTCCGGTATCGCCCGCACACAGATCCGCGCACGCTCTGATCGTGGGAATACCGAGCCGTTTGATTGGCGATTTCTAACACTCAATTTGACGATACGTCTGTTTAAAAAAAGCCGTTTGGTTCAAGTCGAATTCCGTGAGGACCGTGGTTATCTCCGCAGTCTGTAGAATTGATCGCACGGTCACCAATTCGTCGGAACCGTATTCGATGCAGACGTATTCTCTTTTCCCCGAAGGGGATATGGACACTAGCCCTGGGCAAGCGAGTCTTCGAGCGCCGCCCAGGGTTGCGGGTAAGGGAATTGTGAGTGCCCTGAAGGGGCACGGGAACGCAACGATCGCGATTCGGGTCAAAAAATTATGTGGCAATTGAGTGTATTGCCAGTTCCGATGCCCTTACAGGGCAAATCCGTGTTTTTATTCGGTGACCTGGGGCGGCGCTCGCGGACGAGCTTGCCCTAGGCTGGTTTCCGCTCCCCCTTCAGGCGAAAAGACGGTGTTATTGGTCATGTGACCGGCGCAAACTCGTCAGAGGATTTGTTCGCCTGTTCTGGAGCGTCGCCGGACGGCATCAAACGATCAACAAGCGTCTAGATCCAATCGGGTTCCGACGCTAGCAGCGTCGCCCATGTGGCCGACGCTGCTAGCATCGGAGTCTTCGGAGGCGCAGTGTCTTCTCCTGGTCAAAGAGCACTGCGTGACCGAAGACGGTCATGCAGTGGCACACAAATCCAAACGGCTGACAAAGCACTCGCAAGTTCTCGAACAAGCGAATTGCTCATCAGGGCGTCATTCTTTACCCTACCTGTCAAGTGAAAATGTCAGCCGCAGTTTGCCTACGTGCATTCAAAGCGGCATTCTGAACCTCGAACAAAGAGATCAAACAAAATGAATATTCTGACAAAGTGGGACGCCGGTCTGAATTACGACGAATTTCTGAAAAAATATGCTTCTGCTGAACAGCATCGCCAGTGGGACGCGGTCTACAACGACGTCAATCTGACTGAAGCACAGCAAACTTTGCTCAAGAGCTTCCAGCGAGACATGCTAGTCGCCGTTGTGGCCGGAGCATGGTGCGGTGACTGTATTCAGCAATGCCCTATTTTCGAAGTCTTTGCAAAACAGACATCTCGGTTGCAGATTCGATACTTCGATCGAGATGACCATGGTGATATCGCTGACGAGCTGTCGATCTGCGGTGGTCGTCGAGTTCCCTCGGTCTTATTCATGTCAGAAGACGGTGCTCCCTGCGGACGTTACGGAGATCGGACACTCGCTAAATATCGTGATTCTGCGGCATCGTTGGGGGGAGCAGCCTGTCCGACAGGAATTGTTTTGCCTGGCGCAGGCTTGCAGGCGGCTGTCATTCAGGAATGGCTGGAACAGTTCGAACGCGTGCAATTGATGCTGAGGCTCTCGCCCCGCCTGCGTCAAAAACATGGTGACTGAATTGAATGACGCGGGTCTTGTCCTTCTGCCCTGTTAAGGGCAAGACAAATCAGCCCAGGGCAAGCTCGTCTTCGAGCGCCGCCCTGGGAAGCCGGTGAGATGAATGAGAGAGCCCTGAAGGGGCGCGGGAATCTGTTTTTCCGAAAAATGCTTTCGTTTTCGATCATATGTGACGGGTTGTCGGGCCCCTTCAGGGCACCCCATTATCTTGTGATCCTATCCCAGGGCGGCGCTCGAAGACGAGCTTGCCCTGGGCTGGTATGTTAAGCTCATTCTGGGCAAAAAGACTTTTATGATGCGACGTTGATTGAAATGGTTCCTTTTTTGGCGCAACAAAACTCTCACAGGTGAATATGCCGATTCATCAGGCTAACCTCGCCCTCCTGTGAAAAATCCTCCGGGCTCGCGAAGAAATTAATCCTTTATACGAAAGAGATGAATCAGTTATGAAAGATCGATTTCATCCTTAATAATTTCCTTCGATTTTTGTAACGGGATTGAGAAACGACTCACGAACGAATTACGTGTGACGAACGAGATGGCCGCACGGTGCTGGTCCTTGGACAAATGGATCGTGCCGAGATGCGTTCGTTAGTTGTTTGGATGAAAGAACACGTTTCATTGGCAAGAAGGTGGGTCGCGTCGCGCGAAGTCACAGGCATCGACAGCCTGTTTGCTAATGAAGAATTCCCCGACCTGATCGTTGTTCTGCAAGGTTGGCCAAATGAGTTTTCTGTCAGTGATGTGACTAAATTGCTCGCCTTTGCTCCACTGGCCAGGGTCGTTGTCTGTTACGGTGCGTGGTGTGAATCGGATGGTCGTAATCTGAGCATCTGGCCTCCTTCGATTCGAGTCCCCGTCTGGGCAGCCCCGTCTCGAATTGAACGGGAGTGGCGACTGGTCCAGGAACCCGTCGCGCAACAGGCACTTCCCTGGTCCGCGTCGCGAGAAGAAATTTTTGCCGCCGTGCAGCCCACGATCATTCCGTTGTTGCCACCTCAAAAGATCCTGATCGAATCACCCGATCAAGCCTTTCGGCAATACGTCTCCGAACGACTTCACGAAACAGGCCATACCGTCTGCAATGTCGAACCGTCTGTATTGATGTTCGATGCCGACCCGTGGGGATCTTCTCGGATGAGGGCACTCAATGCACTTCGCCTTCGGCATCCGAACGCGATGGTGTTTGCGTTGGCGAATCTCGTTCAACCCCCACTTGTTGAGCAGTTGCTTGGTATGGGCGTTGAACAAGTTCTGCCGAAGATCGCTCTGCCGTGATCGAAAGGTTCTATCTAGAGCTTTGTCGATCTTCTGAATTAGAGTGCCATTGCATGACCGTCTTCGGTCATGCAGTGCTCTTTCATCGGCAGTGAGAGAAGACACTGCTTCTCCGAAGACTCCGAAGCAGTGGCACAAAATCCGAACTTTGAGCTTTGACAAAGGATTAACCTCGACCGAGATAGGCCTGATCGCGAGGAAGAACAATCGCTTCGAGAAAGTTCACGTCGGCTGGTAGCGTCACCATCGCAAGAGCTGCACGAGCAATCGAATCGGGCTGCATCATCGGTTCGTCGTCGGAACTTTTGCCCGAATCGATGCGACGTTCGACCAGAACATTACCGGGGTGCAGGCATGAACAAGTGATGCCATGCGGTCGACCATCAAGCGCGATGGCCTGGGTCAGCCCCCAGACACCAAACTTCGCGGCTGAATACGGCGCACTTCCTTCACGAGGCCGCTGGGCACTGATCGAGCCGATATTCAGAATCCGCCCTGAACGTTGCGGCTTCATCATTCGAAATGCGGCGCGACTGCACAAGAATGTTCCCGTCAGACACGATCCAACCACGTTGTTCCACGCTTCGAGAGAGAGTTCATCGAGTGGCCCGCCGTCAAACGCGCCGGCATTGTTAACGAGAATGTCGACACGCCCGAATTGGCTGCGCACGGAATCGAACAGCCGTTCCACGTCCGCTTCAACCGAGACATCACATGTCTGTGCCAGGACTTTTGCACCCTTAGATCGTAGTTCATCCGCCACATGCGTCAGCGACTCGCCGTTTCGAGCACACAAAGCGAGCGAAGCCCCTTCTTCAGCGAAGGTCATCGCAATGGCTTTACCAATCCCTCGATTGGCACCTGTGACCACAACAATCTGGTTAGCGAGCTGATTCATTCTCGTGAAATCCATGTCGCTGATTTGGTTTCGCCAAAACAGCGTGTGTGTTACTGTGGGTTGGCATCCTGATCCTCTCCCAGAGGTCTCTGCCGTTATTCGAATTCACATTCTGAGGAGCCACCATGACTGAGTCAAACTCGATCCCTGATTCCATCGAATCGTCCGCCGGACTTGCCCGACGCTCGTTTCTTGCAGCGACGGTCGGTGCCGTCGGACTTGCCGCATCAAAAGCCTTTGCCCGAGACGCAAAAGACCCGGTGAGAGAATACGGTCCCAATGCGCAACCGGTTCGTTACCCTGACCCCGACATTGTGACTCTCGACCCTCGATTCAAGAAATACGCTCTGGGAAACACTCCCATTCAACGGATCTACCACAGCCCGGAAATGTTGTGGGCTGAAGGTCCGGCATGGAACGGCGTGGGAAAATATCTATTGTGGAGCGACATCCCCAATAACGTTCAGATGCGGTGGCTGGAAGAAGATGGCCATGTCAGTACGTTGCGCAATCCGGCCGGTAACAGTAATGGAAATACCTTCGATCACCACGGACGACAGATCTCGTTCGAGCACGGCAACCGACGGGTTGTCCGCTACGAATATGACGGCACGATCACCGTCCTGGCGGACAAGTTCGATGGAAAGCCACTGAACGCTCCCAATGATGGGGCTGTCCATCCGAACGGCGATATCTGGTTCACCGATCCCGGATACGGCAGCCTGATGAACTATGAAGGTGAAAAAGCACCGAACGACTCGAAACAACCCTATCAGAAGGAAGCCGTGTATCGCATCGACGGCAAGACCCTGAAGATTGAAAAGGTGACCGACGAAATCTTCAAACCAAACGGACTCTGTTTCTCGCCCGACTACAAAAAGCTGTATGTCGCCGACACCGGCTCGTCGCATTACGACGAGGCTCCAAAGCACATCAAGGTCTGGGATATTGTCGACGAGAAGAAGCTGGCAAAAGGGAGAGAGTTCGCTTCGATGAAGCTGTCAGTAAAAGGGGTCGAAAAAGCAGGCATGGCCGACGGTATCCGTTGTGACATCGACGGCAACATCTGGGCAAGTGCCGGCTGGGTCGGAGAGGGCTACGATGGTGTCCATGTGTTTGAACCGAAAGAAGGCGTTCGCATCGGCCAGATTCACTTGCCTGAAATCTGCAGTAACGTCTGCTTTGGCGGAACAAAGCGAAACCGATTGTTCATGACCGCCAGCACGTCGGTCTATGCCGTCTACGTCGAAACAAAGGGTGCTCATATAACGTGAGAAAGCCTTCGAACTGACGTTTGGTTTGTGACGCGTTGCGAAGAGGATGCACCGGAAGGGCGAGGCTGGCGCAATCACACGACCTAACGTTGGTTTGCTTGAGTGGCTCGGGACGATGTGCATTTAGAACGGAAAGCAGCGAAAATCGGTGCCACTGGCGAGTGAAGACACACGCTAGTGGTAACGATGAAAGGAATCACCGAAACACGGGGTGCCACGGTTTTGGAGTCTTCGACAAGGCGGTGTCGTCAAGCTTCGATAACGTGTTCAAAGAGCACGGCCTTACCGAAGACGGTAAAACCGTGGCACCCCCCGAGTTTTGGCTGCTACTTTGTTCGTGTGACGCTACTTCGTTCCCTACGCCAATTTGGCCGTTCCTGTCCAAGGCGAGGCGGCGTCATACGTCGTGGAGGCTTCCAGCCTCCACGACGATACGGTTTGTCGGGCTGAAGCCCATGCTACGGTTTCTTAGCCGCTTGTTGACCCTCGCCAGTCGGACTCACTGCCAAGCTTTAGCCCGAGCGAATTTTCGCCACGGTTTGAATAGAATCGCGGCATCGTAAACTCCCTTTTTGTCACGGACTTTGAGATGTCATTGACCCCTTCCACATGTCGGTTTCCGTATCTGGCCCTGCTTCTGTTCGTGCTGACATCGTCAGTTAACGGCCAGCAGCCCCCGTATGATCTTTTTCCGACGGCCGATCCGCCGTACTACCGGGTTCGCTATGACGCTTCGTCGCAGCCGGGTGAGTTGATCTATCCCGTCAACTTCACGATCTGGATTCCGCCGAACGTGACAACGCTAAGGGGTGTGATCGTCCATCAACATGGTTGTGGCGAGGGATCATGCAAGTCAGGTTTGACAGGGGCTTACGACCTCCATTGGCAGGCACTGGCAAAGAAACACGACTGTGCGCTGCTGTCACCCTCATACGAACAGCCGGAAAAAGCAGATTGTCAGATGTGGTGTGATCCACGGAACGGATCTGACGCCGCATTTCAAAAATGTCTCAGCGATCTCGGTCAGAAATCAGGACATCTTGAATTGGCAAAAGTACCTTGGGCGCTCTGGGGGCACAGCGGCGGGGGTCACTGGGCCGGAGGAATGGTATTGCTGCATCCCGAACGAATCGTTGCCGCATGGCTACGCTCGGGTGTGCCATTGCTACAGCCGAATCCAAATCGTCCCGGGATCAAATCGCATTCGATGACCGATGCTTCGCTTCAAGTCCCCATCATGTGCAATCTGGGAACGAAAGAAGGTGTCACCGACACGGAAAATCAGTTCGCATCCGTCTGGCCAGCGAACCAGTTGTTTTTCAAAGAGATGCGATCGAAAGGGGGATTGATCGGAGTTGCCGTCGATCCGTTGTCGTCGCATGACTGCGGTAATCAACGTTACTTCGCAATTGCCTGGCTCGACGCATGCCTGTCTGCGCGTCTCCCGAAAAAAACAGGGGAGACCTTACAAGCGATGCCGAAGGCCGGTGCCTGGTTGGCACCCGTCACAGGCGTGAAAGCTGTTTCCGCCGAGACGTTCAGCGATGATCCAATGAATGCTGGCTGGTTGCCCACTGAAGCCATCGCGCGAGCGTGGATGCAATATGTCAAAGACACCAATCTCACCGATGATTCACCTCCACCTCCGCCGACAAATGTGCAAATCAAGGAGGGCGAGTTGATCTGGCAAGCGGAAGCGGATGTGGAAAGTGGGCTGGCAGGTTTCATTATCGAGCGAGACGGCGAGTTCCTGGCAAAAGTTCCGGAACAGGCCCGCAATCCGTTCGGACGTCCGATCTTTCAAAACCTGCAATATAGTGACACACCAACGCTGCCACTCGTACCGATGAAGTTCAAGGATACAAAAGCCGAGCCTGGCAAAAGGTATGCCTATCGGGTCATCACGGTGAACACCGTCGGTTTACGCTCGACCCCCACCGGTGCCGCAAATGGGCAGGAACGAAACTGAATACTCCTTGGCGAATTGCGTGGTCGCATTCACCTGGGGGACTTCAAAAAGGGGACAGGCACCGATGACGGAGCCAGTCCCCTTTTTGAATCGGGCTATTGATCCACTGGGGCCGCGACCGAATTCCGGCGAAGTTCCTCGAGTTCCTCAAAGAGTTGTCGTGTATCAAAATAATCAGCGGGGGAAAGTGGCGGATGATCGGCGAAGTTCTTCCTCGCCCAGATGGAGTAGGACTCACCCGTTGCGCGTTCATTTTTCTGCAGTGCCGTCAAGGCGAGAATGACAAGGTCGAACGTCAGTTGATCCGGGGTGGATTGATCGAGGTTGAGTAACAGCGTTTCTCTCGCTTCATCCCATAACTGATTGCGATAGAGGGCGAGTCCCAACGTGTTCCGGTATACCGCTTGCCCTTTGGCGGCTTCGTTACATTTCCGGGAAAGCTGAAGGGCCATCTCGTTTTCTCTCAATTCCACGGGAGCGAACAAGAGGTTCCACGACAATGTATTGAGTGCACTGGGGTCGTCAGGCAAATTTGCGAGTTGCTTTTGTCCGGCTTCGATCGCACGTAACCGGCTTTCCCGAGTTCCGTCAGGAGTCGGACGACGCCCCGACCTCAACTCAAAGTGCTGTTGAGACAAAGTCAGGGAATTGTCATTTCGCGAATGTCTCGAAGAGAATTCACTTACGGGGGATTTCCAGTCGAGGCCATGTCGTTCAAGAGCCCGTCGAAGTTCGCCGACCTTCCAGATACGAATGCAGTGAGGATTTGAACAAACCTCAAACATGTTTTCACCATCCGGAGCAAAGAGCGCAAATTGCACCCAGGACTCGTGCAATTCATCAATTCGTGCCACAACAGACTTTGAATCGGGGTCAACAAACCCAAGTCGATTTGGAAGTAATCTGACGCTGAAAAGCGGTTCCGTCGGATGGAACGCCAGCCTGGGTCCGACGACAGGCGAATCCAACGGAAAACGCCAAATCGGTTCCAAGTTCGGCGTACCCCAAAACTGAATGTAATCCTCGGCACCTGTCGTAAAGTATTTCGAGTTGCAAGACTCCGCCACAACGCAGTGTTTTGGAACTTCAATCGTTGTCAATCGTTCTCCCTCTGCACTCAAAATCGTCGCCGAAGTCGTATGCCATCCCGTCAAAACCCGGTGACGGCCTTGGCCTGAATCGGCTACATATTGACCTGGATCACATGCGCCGACTTGTCGATTGAGTTGTCCGTCTGCAACGCGAAATTCCGACAACAAATGAGGGGTCGACTGAGTCTTTGCCAGAAACGTCAATCCATCCGCTGAAATGACAGCGGAGTCAAGCAGTGGAAGCGAAATCGTTTGAGGCGGGCCGATGATAATTTCCGCCGTCGCATGAGCATCCACTGGCTTGTCAATCGGCACGATTTGGACAGACGTTTTTGTCACAATAATCAAGCGATCACCAGATGGAGAAAACGCGACCGCCGCGCAATTGAATGCGGGAAGAGTACCGACCAGTTGTTCCGAATTAACATCGAGTAAATGAACGTTGTGATACGTCCTGACCGCCATCAGGCGTCCATCAGGATGCAGCGACGCGGCCAAGGGTAAATCCGTTCCGTTCCGAGAATCGAACGGAAGATCGTTGACCATACCGGGTGTCCACTCCGCCAACTGAATACCCTCAGCCTGACAGCGCCATCCAAGTCGTCGACCACTCGAATCGAAGCAGAGATCTGCGAATTTTTCGGTACTGCGAACAAGAATTCTTCCGGATCGGACGTTCCAAAGGTATTTCTGAGCATCCCACGATTCACTTGCCACGTAGTTCGATGATGGATGCCAGGCGAGGTCGAAGACGGCGGACTTGTGGCCTTCCAGAGTCGTTGCAATTCGCTGTTCTTCAATATCCAGAATCGAGATTCGATATGATCCGTCAGTCACTGCGAGAAAGCGCCCATCTGGACTCCATTCGAGCGTCAGACCAAGCGAGTTCTTGAATTGCCACAGGATGACAGAACTTTCGAAGTGAACGATCGTGACATTGTTTTGGTCTTGGATTGCGAGTCGAGTTCCCGACGGATCAAACCGACAGGCGTTTGGTGGCGACTCAGTTTTGAAGCTCCAAATTGTCTTTGTCCGGTCATCCTCCTTCAGTGACTGGACTAAGACGCGGTTATCGAGTGCACACAATGCGAGCATTTCTGTGGCATCATGGACAGAACAACTGCGAACTATTTGCGGTTCTGAGTGAATCGTCGAACCTTTTTCTCGATCGATGAAATGACACCGTTGAATTTCCCAGTTTTGCGCGATGACGTAACGGCCACTCGATGAGAACTCCAGTCTCAAGGGGTCGAATCCAAGGTTCGCGACAACTTGTGCTGAATCACTTTGATCGCATCGAGACATCGTGACCTGTTGGGGACGAGTGACATCAGCCAGCCATTGTCCGGTCACGTCCACAGCGGACACATTACCGGCGCAAGGGATTGTCCGTGTAAACGTCCAGTCTGCCCGTGCGAGGCAAGACAGCCATTCGTTTCGAAGTTCGGATTTGACGTTTTCAGACAACGCCGATGCATCGAGTTCGATCAATGGCAATCGATCTGCCAGTCCAGCAAGGCCTGTCTGACGATACCGAGCGACGTCACGAAGTTTTGCCGTTGCATTGGATTCGCGTTCTGCGAATTCCGTCCGTTGCAACAGACTGACCGTTTCAGCATGCCGTCCCGCTAATTGCGTAAAAACAAATCGTCCGATTGTCAGAACAACGATCAGCCCGAAAATGACCGTTGTCATTGCCGTGATCGTTCGATTGCGACGACACCAGCGCAGAGCCCTTTCCCAAGTGGAGATCCGTCGAGATCGGATCGGACGGTCGAGGAGCAACAATCGCAGGTCATCGGCCATCACTCGAATATCGCTATAACGAACGGTGGTATCAGTCGCAGTCGCTTTCCGAATAATTGTTTCCAGATCTCTGGGAATTCGGGGAACCAACGTTCGAAGGGGAACGGAATTTCCGGCGCAGATCGCTCCCAGAAGTTGAACGCGGTCTGACTCATCGAACATTGGTCGCAGCGTTACCATTTCATACAAAGTCGCCCCAAGGCTGTAGATGTCGCCCGCGGCTGTATGCTGGCCTTTCAGCCGTTCAGGAGCCATATAACGAAGGGTTCCACATATCTCACCGGTTTGCGTGATGGGGCCGGCATTTTTGGCATCGAGGCCATCGAACTCAGCGCTGTCAATGTTCATGTACGCCAGGCCGAAGTCTGTAATGAACGCGTTCCCCATCTGGTCAATCAGGATATTGGAAGGCTTAATGTCACGATGAATTGTGCCGCGCGAATGCGCATAAGCCAGAGCATCTGCCAACTGCAACCCGAGTTTCGCGACCGATCGGAAGGAATTTTGCTTCAACCTGCCGGAATCTCGATCAGTCCGTGGTGTCGCCTGGGTGCTATCGCCAGTATTTGTATCGAAGGTTGCCTGATCGAGTGGTGTGGCGCAAGCCGGATTCATCAACGAAGGTTCTCGTGACGATGCAACGTCGTGCGGATTGTGATTGAAATCAAGATCGGCACCCAGGTTTGTCGTGACCCGCTCAAATCCTGGTAACGACAATCTTGGGGCATCGGTTGGAAATCCAACGCCCTTCGCAAAGGTGATCGACGCAATCCGGGATTCGCGAATGATCTGGTCCAGCCCTTTGCCGCGAATCAATGGCATTGTGTAGTAGTGACAATCCTGATCTTGCCCTACATCAAAAACCGGAACAATATTCGTGTGATGCAATTGTGCTGCGGCACGTGCTTCACGACGAAACCTTTCTACCGCAGTAGTGCTGTTCGTCAGATGCGATGACATGACTTTCAGCGCCACGCGTCGTCCCAGCGAAACCTGCCACGCTTCATAGACCACTCCCATTCCACCACGGCCGAGTTCTTTCAGGACTTGATGGTCGTTGATTTGACGAAGAGGTTCAGTCGAAATCGCCTGAGAGCTCAACTGGTTCACGCTGCGTGGTGGCTTCACTTGTTCCATCATACACATGATTGGAAACCAGGCCTGCAGGCGTCGCGCGTGTTGCGGATGCCGTTGACACAGTTCGTCAAGTGATATCGCACCACTTGACCGACAGCACGCGATCAGATCGTCAAGAATTTGTCCGGACAGTTCTTCATCAATGCTTGAAGTCATGACGGACGGAACTCCGAAGAATGATCCGAAAATCGGGTCATCGCCCCCTTCAGTTTTTCCAGTGCCCGAATGTAACGGTTGGTCGCGGCCGAAGGTTTGAGGTTAAGCGTGGCGGCGATTTCATTGTTCGTCATCTCTTCAAAATGTCGCAGAATCAGAACTTCCTGGTCGATCGGATCCATTTCTGCCAAAGCACGTTCGATCGCCTGTTTTTGTTCGACTCTTACCGCAACAGCACTTGGAGAATCCGTATTCACTAAAAGCGCATTGATCAGGACTGCCGATGTCGCATCGTTGAGGAAACCATGCTGTAACGGCGATTCACGTCGCACGTCCCGTCCCTTGACGTCCAGGTGCTGTCGATGAGCCAATAAGAGTCGCTGATACACGAGCGATCTCAACCAGATGTAAAACGGAACGTTTGGATCTTCAACGTACTCGGGAAGACGCTGAAACGCCTCGAGAAATCCTTCCTGCACAACGTCAGAAGCATCCAGACGTCCGCGGATTTGCTCTTGCATCCGCAGGTCCACCATGCGTTTCAGTCGAGGACGAAATTCCTCAGTTAACTCGGCCCAGTGTCCCCGATCATGTCGCGCTTTCGACAGCTCAGGAGTGAGATTGAGATTTTGCTCGCTGTCACTCATCTGACGTCCTCAACCTCTGCCGAAACGCGATACCTTCGCCCGAAGCGACGTACATGTTCCACACGGGCCGCCTAAAGCGCCATTCAGTCACCAAGCTCGCCAGATCAGGGGGACGTCCCGCGATGCAACGGGGCTTGCGATTGCAAAAACAAACGCGTTGAACGCCGGTACATGTTCGCATGAAATTGATCGCTGGCGACACCCCAAAAATACAGGTTACTGAATTTTCTTCGAAATTCCAGGATTCGCAGTGAAATGTGTCCTGGTGCGCGCAGAACTTTATTGAGAGGACTTCGATTGTCGTTGTGCACTCAAAAAAAAGGAGAACACAGTTTGATTGGTGGGTGAATGCCTCACCGCATGACCGACTGTGTACCTGACCAGATTTCCAATTCGAATTCCAGAATCGATTGGTGATCGCAAGAAAAAGGAACCTGTTCATGAGAAAGTATTTCAGCAAATTGATTTCGAGTTTTGTTGTGTGTGTCTTGATCGCTGGTGCCATCAGCTATGCAAACGCCGGTTCAATCGACGTGTACGTTGGCTACGCAGACGGCATACATGGAGAGGGTTTCTTTCCCGGCATCTGGGATGGATCGCCGAATACGGTTTTCGTCGGGACATCTCCGATCTACGATGGTGGTGCGATCCGGATCGACAACAATGGCGCGTTCCAGATTAAAGTCGATTCGGTCAATGTGAGCATGCCTTGGTCAGGATATAGCAGTGGTAATCTTTGGGGCTCCAATATTATCAACCCTGGCGAACACCTCATCCTGACGCAAACCGCGTTCTACAACTTCGACACGAGCGACTATGGGATTAGTCAGCCAGTTGGGGTTCCATTACCAGATTTCGAAAAGGCCCATGCGTCGCACGTCGATATCTCGGTCAATGGGTCTGCCCTTGGTACGTTTTTTGACACCGGACACATTTTAACAACGGGTGGTTTCGACTATGCATCCATTGGGAACGAGTCTTTTGACTGGCGATTGATCGGTACGACCGGAATCACCGATCCATCGGGAACCGGCGCATCGGTTCCGGAGCCCTCGACTTTTGCCCTCTTAGGGCTTGGCGGAATTGGGCTGGTTATTTGTGCCTGTCGTAGACGACGGACAGATATGGCGAGTTGATCGAGCCGATTGAACCATCGAGAGCATGTATTCCGTCACGACGAAGATGATAGGCAATCAATTGTCTCTGTCGCCGGACAAAGAAGATTGAACTCGTCTCGCGTCTTAAAAACGTGCGGGATTTTAAGCAAAAAAGCCCTTAGGCCAGCAGGCGGAAGGGCTTTCTGTTTCGTCAAATCGGGACAACAGGATTTGAACTCATGCACGATGGGCTGGATCGATCCAGCTCTAATCACTCAGCGCTCGTCGGCCAGAGGTCTACAACCAGCGACTGGATGTCAGCGCCGAATGGGGGCTGACCAGAAAGACGCAGAGTGAGAAAGACAACAGCGGGGGGATGCGCTTCATTGTTGATCCGTGTTGGTGGTTGGTATTCAAGGCTGCGTTGGCATCGAAAGTTACTCGCGGGCGGCGAAGCAGAGCGTTGAAGAACTCGTTACCAGGCTGAAACTTCGTAACTAGAGAAGCTAGAGAAGAAAGACAAGAGAGAACACTAATCTTCGCTAATTGACGCTCATAAGATGAAGAGGCGAAATACAAGTGAGGTGTGTCTTGGGCTTTTGACTTCTCTGGATTAGCGCAGATGAGTGTTCCGATTCGTTTTTGAATCTGTTTTTGTGCGTTTTGTTCGGCAGTGATACGTCTTGGGTGGCTTTGAGAGCATTTGTTACCGAGCCAGAACCGGTTACAAGTGAGAGCCGGGTTCCCGTCACATCTTGGTATTTCATCTGAAAATAAGGTTGATCGTTTAGAATTTCTTTCTATCGATGTGAACTTCTCAATCGGTCTCCGTATTCTCGATGTTTCTAAAGATGTCGATTTCTTTGGGCCCCCTTCGTTTCAGACTTTCGTTTCCAAAACACGATCAAGGATTGATACAATTTGTCTCTGTTTCTGAAAGTCATCTCGGCCATCGCGTAAAAAACTTTGTTCTTAGTCACTTGAGATGAATGGTTGCAAGCCGTTTGGGCCAAATCACTCATCAATTACACAACATTGGAAGGACGTCAGAGATGCACACGAGAGCGATCGACGATCAGACTGATGTCCCGAGCTTAATCATTCCGAATACGCCGTCCTGGAATACGCGACCGAAAATCGTTTCGCAATTTGTCGTGCAGAAACTGATTGCGGGATTCGTCATCGCACTAGGTTTGACGACCTTCGAACATTTCGCGTTGTTGGCTCAGGAGACTGCCAGAGCCGCGACGG
>JBAXBD010000057.1:0-15841 GCA_037142165.1 Schlesneria sp.
AATAATATCGACGCGCTGGTCGGCATGTTCGCCACGATCGATCAAAAGCCCGACTCACTTCCCAAGGCAGAATTTCTTGAACCCGAATACCGTGTCAAAGCGGCAGGACGCCATCTTGTGGGTGGGCAGGCACTCTCGTGCATCAAGTGCCATGATTTTGGTCCGCATCCTTCGACGGGTGTCAGGGCAATCAACCTGACGACGATGAATCAGCGGCTGCGTCCGGAGTGGTTTTATCGGTATGTTCTCGACCCACAGGCCTATCGCAAAGGAACGCGAATGCCTGCCCCGTGGCCGTTCGGACAAACAACCGTTCGCGACGTTTTGAAGGCTGACGTTAATCTCCAAGTACAGGCTGTATGGTTTTATTTGTCAGATCGCGATAAGGCTGCGGTCCCTGTGGGGCTGGTCCGGGAACCGATTGAACTGAAGCCGCAAACCGAACCAATTATCTACCGCAACTTCATCGAAGGTGCCGGAAGCCGTGCCATCGGAGTCGGATATCCCGAAGGGGTCAACCTGGCGTTCGATGCCAACAACATGCGAATGGCCATGATCTGGCACGGAGCGTTCATTGATGCGTCACGTCACTGGACCGGGCGTGGCCAGGGATTTGAAGCACCGCTCGGAGACGATGTTCTGTCACTTCCCAATCACGTTCCCTTCGTGGTGCTCGATCGACCAGATCGCGAAGTTGCGACCGAACAAGGTCGAGACCTCGGATACAAATTTCTCGGTTATCGTTTGGACAAGGAACAGCGTCCGATCTTCCGCTATTCATTCGGGGGCCTGACCGTCGATGATCACCCGATCCCCGCTAAGGACGAATCCAAAAAGTACGGAACGCTGAAACGAACATTGCGAATCGAAGGGGCCGCGGAGACCAGTCAACTGTGGTATCGAGCGCTGACGTCGAAACAGATCGAATCCATCGGAGAAAGCCGATATCGAATCGACGATGTCTGGACATTCGAAGTTAACTCCCCGGCAGCAGAAGCACCGATCATTCGGGAGTCTGGCGGACAAAAAGAATTGCTCGTCCCAGTTCGACTGAAGAATGGCAAAACCGAGATCACGCTCAATTACGTTTGGTAAGAGATATCCAAAACGCCGATAGAACCGGGCGACAAAAGAATACGGCGTTGCCCCCCGTCTCTACGGAGGTCAACGCTTCTAAAGTCGGCTCGACGATCTTCTCGACCTCATGCCACTCATGGGCGTCAGTTCGAGAATTCCCTCTTCGTACAATATCGTGCAAAACGATTTCACTGGAAATCGTTTTGCAAAATTCACGATCGTCATTTCCAAAAAAGGTAGTCGGCTGAAAGCATAGGCGCTCGCCCGGCTCTGGCCATCAGACCAGTTCCGGCTACACCTCCAGCCGACTTACCCTTGGTGGAACCGACCACGAATCAAAATTCTCGTTCAGCGTCCGTGCGGTCAACGTCGAAGTCTTTTCGACAAAACATTGCGAAGCAATGACCGTGCCGCAGTGGATTATGGGCGACACAAAAAGACGATTTCTCGTGATGTTATGCGAGAAACAAGGCCTGAAAATTTTGCAAACCTGATCTTTGCATTCGGCCGTGCACAGCCAAAAGGCAACTTCGCACAAAAACAGCACGCGGAAAAAGGATTAGGAATGATTGCGTGAATGTGTCAGCGAATCTGTTTCAAATCCGCACGGGTCGACTCATAAGTCGTGGCAAATTCCAAGGCCACAGGATCAGGAATCACGCCCCACTTCTGACAGGCTGCCCGATAGATTTCCGGCCACCAGTTTCGGTGAGCAGTGAGCCCTTCATCAAGATATGAACGCCAGTGGCTGAGAACTTGAGACCAGCAACGATCACCGTATGACATTGCTTCATTCAAGTCACCAAATTCTTTGACGTACCACTCACGACCGATTTGAGCATGCAAAACTTCGTCTGCCCAATCGAAATCTTGAAAAAGCCCTGCCAGGGGGATTCCGGAAGCGAGTCCCACTTCCCACTCAAAACGTTTTCCGGTGCGAGGCATTAAACCTTGTTCGATAAAGAACAACACCGCGTGTCGTTCCCAGGGTTTAAGCTGGGTATTCAGGTTTCTTGACCAGGTGAAATTGATCGGAATCCGTGACCAGTCGATACCGAGGTGTACAAACCCGACTTCTCCCAGCATCGCATGACGGGCCTCATCCCAAAGCTGACGAGACATATCTCGATAGTATTTCCAGGGCTTGTCCGGTGTTTGAAACAGGATGCTCGCCATCATTTCGGGAACGTCGATTTCCCGCATTCGCTTGTAGAACATCATCAATGTCTTGTCCCGGGGGGCGAACCTTTCGTCATAAAGGAATGCTTCGGGATTGACTCCAGCGTTGAACGAATCCTGGAAGCGTTCGTCGCGCTGAGGAACGGGGTCGTACACAAACGGCGTCTTGGAAAAGTGAGGTTGTACCTTCAATGACAACGACCGCGATTCATCGGCCGGTTCTTCATCTGGCGAATGCCCTGCATCGGTTTCAATCGGTAGATCGCAACCAGAAACGCCTTCCGCTTCAGCAAGACAATTGCGTAAAAGTTGTAACCAAGGAGCGAGTTTCTCTCGAGATCGCTCATCGACAAGACATGCAACCGCCTGTCGCCCGAACGCCGCGACATCTTCCATTTCCAACAGGCAGAATCGGGTCACTCTGAATGACGGAGCGTCAGCCAGCAGGTTGGTCTTTATCATGTACTTTTTGAGCGAATCGACGAGTGCGGGAACAATGCATTCATATAATCCAAGCGTCAATTCGACATGTGATGGCGCACAAAGCACCTCGTCACATAGCCGTTCCAAACCGGCATGCGGCACGACCTCAAGACCAAGCGGTGGTTCACGCAATTCACCGACTCGTTGTCGGAATGCTGACGCATGTTCGGCGCATAAGTAAGAATGCAGGCTGAAAGCGGTCTTCAATTCATAGACCGGTTCTGCCGTGATCCGAGCGGTAAAAATCTGGTGTAACCGGACAAGCAGGTAATGATGCCGCTTCATCCAGCAGACACATCGATCTACCGACATCCCTTCTCGCAGTGCGTCATCGTACGAACAAAGCCCTGCAAGTGGCGGGAGGTTTCTCCAACCGGATGCCGTAGTCATGTTGCCCTCGCTGCAAGTACCGTGAGAAAGATCCGAAAACCCTGATCATATCTCATCTATAGATTAACGAACGAAGAGTTTGAAGGCGTGCGAGAATGGGTGTCACTGGCGGCGGCTTTGAGCCGCCAGTGGCTTCTCATTTCATCGCTGACGAAATAAGTGCACTGGCGAGCGAAGACGCACGCCAGTGGCACCCTGATTTTCGACCGCCATTTGCGCCCAACAGTTGATCAGTACTGGCCAATCCCAGTTGGAACTTGACATCAGGTCAGTGGCCGCACACCTCGAGCAAATGAGAGAACTTACTTCAGGCACCACGTCGGCGAAATGGAATCGTCGATTCTTCGAAATTCATCATGCGACGAATCGCGTAATTTGTTTTGTTTTGTGAAGCGAAGTAGATACGCGAGCCAAGCTCACCCATGATGCCGAAAAATAGAAATTGAAATCCCGCCAGCGTAAAGAGAGCAGCCAGAATCAACAGAACATTCCCCGTCATTTCAGAACCAGACCCAAGCTTCATCCAGACTGCGGAAAACCCGGCGACACCGCTCATGAGAAAACTGACCAGCCCGACCGAACCGAATAGCTTCATCGGGCACGTCGAATAATGAATCAGATATTTGACGGTGACGAGATCCAGAAGAACACGCAACGTTCGGGAAATACCGTATTTCGACTGACCAAACAGGCGCGGATGATGTGTCGTTTCAACTTCAACGCATCGCGCACCGCGCCAATGAGCAAGTATTGGAATGAACCGGTGCATCTCACCGTAAAGGTCCAGTTCCTGAGCGATATCCGTTCTGATCGCTTTTAAGGTACATCCGATGTCATGGGCTGGAAATCCAGTAACTTTGGAAATCAGCCAGTTGCCCATTTTCGACGGCAACTTCCGATCGAGAAACGTATCCTGACGATCTTTTCGCCATCCATGTGCCAGGTCAAAGCCTTCTTCCAGTTTGGCAACAAGATGAGGGATATCGTTGGGATCGTTTTGCAAATCGCCGTCCAGCAGGACAATCGTATCCATGGATGCAGCCTGAATACCAGCTTGCATCGCGGCTGTCTGCCCGTAGTTCTTTCGAAGTTCTATCACTTTGACGAGTGAATCTTGCTTCGCCAATTCATCAAGACACCGTGCCGAATCATCCTGCGAGCCGTCGTTGACGAGAATGATTTCGTACCGAACGCGCATGCGCTGCATGACCGACGTGACCGCCTCATACAACAGAGGGATATTGTCGGCTTCATCATAAACAGGCACAACGACAGACACGCTCATGCGAGCCTTCCCCGCGAATCTCGCACTGGCGAGCATCGAAATTGGATTGGATCGAATTGATTGGATGGGAGTTACAGCAGCAAAATTCCCTGAAACGATCCGCGAGTTTTTTCATAAACTCCCGGTCGCGTCCAGACGGCTTTCGCTGGTCAAAATCGATGAAGGATCAGTTTTGATCAGATTTCAACGACTTCGCGCAATTTCTGCTGGAACATCACCTTGAATATGATGCCATGTTCGAAGCGAACCGCGGTCATGCCGAGCCGTTGTGGTTATCTTTGGATCGCAGAAAGCCTAAGCGATATGCATCGGCCATAGCCAGTGGAATTTCCGCCTCGGCCAGCACGACCTTCGCTTGATTTTCGACGGTCAATGCTTTCATTTCCTGCTCGGCGGCGACAGCCCGTGCACGGCGTTCTTCTGCCTTCGCCCGAGCAATACGCATGTCTGCCTCGGCCTGATCCGCCTGCAACCGTGCACCAATGTTGTCCCCAACATCAATATCAGCAATGTCGATCGAAACAATTGCGTAGGCCGTCTGAGAATCCAACCCCTTTGCCAGCACAGTTTTGGCAATCAACATCGGATTCGCCAGAACTTCGTTGTGAGTGTTACACGAACCAATTGCCGAAACAATCCCCTCGCCGACGCGAGCGACGATCGTATCTTCGGTCGCTCCACCAACAAGCTGCGCCAGATTCGTCCGCACGGTGACTCGAGCTCGTGCCTTCAACTGAATCCCGTTTTTGGCGACGCCGTCGAGAGTTGATCGACCAAATGACTTGGGATCGGGACAATCGATGACTTTGGGATCAACGCTGGTCTGAACGGCCTCCAGCACGTTACGGCCAGCCAGATCGATGGCTGACGCGGTATCCCAGTTCAAATCGATCCTCGCACGATGTGCGACGATCAACGCACGCACGACTGTCTTGATATTTCCCCCGGCAAGATAGTGGGCTTCCAGTCGCTCGGTCGTAATGTCCTTGAGACCCGCCTGCACGGCCATGATTTTCGAGTCGACGATCGCTGTGGGATTGACCTTTCGCAGCGACATGAACAACAGTTGAAACGGACTAATCCGGGCACGAGTCACGAATGCCCGCAACCATAATTTAAAGTACGCCGCGAAGATCGCGATCAGCACAACGATAAATAAGACGGCGAAACCAACCCCGACAATCAGCAGGATTTTCAGTGTGTCGTTATCCATCGAAGGATTTCCCAGAATTAAAATCGTTAGGGAGTGCACAGCACAGGGAAAACAACCTTACACCCGTGGACAAAAACCAGGTTTCGCCACGACGCGATGGAATTGACCCTGACGCTCGGAATGGCAGTCTGATGCTACGGTATTCTACGACGCGGTTCATCACCGGTCGAGCGACCATGCCAAAGTCGCCTGGAGATGTGTCGACATTCTCCCCGCAGCCTGCTCAATTGAAACGGCCAAACAACCGCACGGATAACTGCTGTGGGTTATCTGCGAAATCGTAGTCGAAACTCGGGGGGCACGGTTTTGGCGTCTTCGAAAAGGCCGTGTCTTCATGGTCCGACGACGTGTCCGAAGAGCAGGGCCTTACCGAAGACGGCAAAACCGTGGTACCCCGTCGTTGAACTTGCTATCACGGGCGCAATTTCGAATCGATTGAAGTTAAGCGGCTCGTCGTCGCGGTAGTGCCGGAGCTTCACCCAGCTTCCACCAGTGATGCCCTTCCTCTTCCCACGGCAAAGTGGCCACAGAAGGACGAGGCCAAGCTGCAAATGGGGTCGTGTCAAAGGGAGCGGAAACGTACGGCGACGTCGCACGACTCGCAATTTCGTTTGCCAGAACAGGAGCGAGAACAAGTTTCGTTGGCCATCCCGTCGTCACATTTCCCGCACAAAGAACCTGAATGGTTTCGGGTCTGGAACCATTGGCGGTCGCACCTTCGGCTCGGTCCGTCGAATACGTCGTCCATTCTGTGTCTCGCAAATCGACACCGGGAAGTACCGACAAAAGTTCACCCCAGGCATGTTCGGTCAGAGCACCCGGATCGAGTTTCACCCCGTCTTCCGCGACTTGTCCACCGACTTGCCAGACCATCCGCCCCTGGCTGTCCATCTGTGACGTGATGGTGACCCTGGTTTTGGCACCATCAAGGCAGTGTCCATTCAACTCAGGCAGCTGATGACCACGGACGACCACCATGTGCAGTGGCCGACGCTGCATCACGTCACTACTTAACCCGGTTCGTTTTCGCAGTCGCGCGTTGCCTCCGCCCGCCGTAAAAATCACTTGACGCGGGTTAAGCATCAATGTGGACCCGTCCGTCGGGGAAACCAGTCGTACTGATTTTACTTCGCCGGGGCTGTCAAGATCGAATTCCAGGCCTTTGTCTGCGTCGATTTTCAAAATCCGGTCGTGATATTGATTGGCCAGGTCTTGAATGAAACTTTGTGGAGAAATCACCTGTTCCGGCAGTCGAGCGACGGTCCCGTAGACGCCGTTCAATGCATCAGGTCGCTCGTCCATCGAAATGGTTTCGGGCTTAATTCTCAGTCCAATTCGTGCACCGATCATGCCCGCTCGCGATGTCAGCGAGTCTGTTTGCCAGAGATAACAGCAATCGGAACGGACTCGCGTTCGTGTCAGGTTCGGCGTTGACTTACCCAGCAGTGAATCGCGCCAGACATTCGGCATTTCGCGAATGTTCTTCGCAGATTTGGTCAAAAGCCCGGACAGAGTGTACTTCAATCCGCCGTGAATAATTCCCTGGGAAGCTACAGTTTGACCCGAACCGAGCGAACGTGCTTCCAGCAAAAGTACGTGATGTCCATCGCGCGATAAACGATCAAGCAGCCACAATCCAGCGGCGCCCCCTCCAAAAATTAACGCATCCAAACGCATAGCAGACTCCCATCTTCCTTGAGGGGTCGCGAATTCAAAATACCATCGGAATACATCCTGTCCGATGCCAATCACACACAGGCCCGTCAGCCCATGTGACGTCCCCGGATTTCCGCGTATCGTCATCCGGCGACGGTTACCGCGAAAGATAGTGGAAAACGCGATTTTCAGGAAGATGGATCTATCGCAGGGTCAAACACTACCTGGCTTCAAGCGTTCGGACGAATTTGGCCGCCCGTTGTATCCACCGCTGCAACTCGTCATCGTCGGCGACACCTTCAGCATCGACCAGAATCCAACCCTTCATTGCCTTGCCTGTAATGTCAAATTCTCGGGCATAAGGCTCCCGAAGTGATTCTTGGTACGCGTCTGGTCCAACTCGAGCAATTAACGCGTTGTTCCAGACACCAACCAGCATGTTGCCGTGGAGCAAGAATCCTAAACCGCCAAACATCTTCTTTTCTTCGATCCCTTTCTTGTGCGAAAGGGAATTTCGAATGCGTTCGCCAAGCAACAGGTCGAATGCCATGACAAAAAAAACTTTACCGATTTGCCGCTTCCAGCGAATACGTTGGATCGGCTTCGTTCCAGGTGACGTCGCCGGATGGACCGTAGATAGCCGGCACATGTTGTCCTGCCAGTCGTAACCACGTCTGCACCTGGGTCCGATGATGACACGTATGCAGAACACGACGCCAGAAAATCCAGATCCGTTCTCGCTTCAGCTCGCCGAAAAAGTTTCTCTCTTCAAGCCACCACGAAGACGTTCCGGCGGCGAATTGAGAAAGCCTTTCTCTGGTCAACCAGACGTATTTATCAATATAGGCCTGTACCGGCGGAGACTCACCGGTTGGTAACAGGACATCGACCGGCGGTTCTGACGTGCCGACGAACTGGCCGAAGAATCGCCGCTCGGATAACAATTGATGGATCAGGATTGTACGGATCGAGTTCGTCTTCTCGTGCGGCTTGAACTCAAGACATTCTTCCGGAATCGCACGCCACATGCTGACCGTCTTGTTGGCTTCACTCGCGTAAGTGGTCACGATGTGTTGAAAGATCGGCTCAACGGCCTGAGGAATATCTGAGTCAGGAATCGCGACGAAATCGTATTTCATGGAATAAAGTCCCGTGTACTGATTTGACGGCAGGCGGGGTCACTGACATGCTTTTCTCGAGCAAAAGAACAGACACAGGATTAATACACCATTCACCCACCAGGCAATCACTGCCATTAAAGCAACCAAGCATTCCTTCAACTTTGATTGAAGAAATGCTTGTTGAATGATGACATTTGCCCATCACAACCACGCGCAGCTTACAACTGTCCCAAGCCGCCGTCGATGTTAAGTTCTACACCTGTGATATATGACGCTTCATCGGACGCGAGAAACGCTACGGCCTTGGCAATCTCGTCAGGATCACCGAATCGCTTCATCGGCACCTGGGCCATAATTCCGCTGGCGAATTGGTCCAAAGCGTCCGCAGGCATTCCCATCCTTCCATAAATGGGAGTCGAGATTGGACCAGGTGCGACCGCATTCACACGAATTCTTCGACCAACCAGTTCCGCTGCTAATGTCCGAGTCAACGATCGCAGTGCCGCTTTACTCGCCGAATAAACACTGGTCCCGGCCCATCCTTTCTGGTCGACGACGCTCGTGTTGAAGATCACAGCACCCCCATCTCGAAGCAGGGGCAACCCCTTCTGGACCGTAAAAAAGGCCCCCTTGAAATTGATATCCATGTTCTCGTCGAAATGAGCTTCCGTTGCATCCTGAACCGACGAAAACTTGGCAACACCCGCATTCGCGAACAGGATATCGATCCCCGCAAACCGCTGTTTCACTTTCGCAAAAAGATTTTCGATTTCAGCAATTTTCGAAACATCGGCTCGTACAGCGAACGTGTCGCCGCCGATTGACGCGCTCGCTTCGGACAACGATTGTTCATCGCGACCACTGATGATCACTTGAGCCCCGCGACGACGCAGTTCTTTGGCTGTTTCCAGGCCGATCCCGCTGTTGCCTCCGGTGATGACGACGACTTTGTTTTCGAATGAGTTCATTTGTAATTCCTTAAATAAAACTTGTTTTTAAAAGCCAATTTCAAATGGCTTACGAGTTGAAGAATGTCCGAACCAACGATGCGATTTCTTCACAGTGGTCTTCGAGTGCAAAATGTCCAGTGTCGAGCAGGTTGAGGCTCGCATTCGGCACATCCCTCAAATAGGCATGGGCTCCCGCTTCCGTAAAGAAAGGATCATTCTTGCCCCACGCAATCAATGTGGGCGGCTGATGAGTTCGAAGATAAGCCTGCCAGTCCGGGTAAAGTGGTGGATTGGTCCGATAGTCACGAAACAAAGCGAGTTGCACGGCGTCACTGCCCGGCCGATCAAGGAAGTATTGGTCATAGATCCAGGCTTCCGGGGCGATCGTGTCTGGTTGCTGTGTACCATGCGTATACTGAAACTTAGTCGTCTCAGCCTTCAGAAGCGCTCGAACGGACTGCTCTGTTTCTGACGTCGGATTTGTCATATAAGCCGTTAACGGAGCCAGATTTTCACTTAATCCTTCCAGGTAGGCATTACCGTTCTGAATGATCAATCCACGAACTTGGTCTGGTCGGCTGGTCGCCAAACGGAACCCAACAGGTGCACCATAGTCCTGAAGATAAAGCACATAACTCGTCAAGCCGAGTGCATCGATCCAGGCTTTCATCAACTTCGCCAGATTTTCGAAGGTGTATTGAAATTCTGCAGGAGACGGCATTGAGCTAAGACCGAATCCTGGATAATCGGGCGCGAAGATATGAAACCGATCCTGCAATGCGGGAATCAGATCTCGGAACATGTGCGATGACGATGGAAAGCCGTGTAATAAGATGAGTACTGGCGCGTCGACAGGACCCGCTTCCCTGTAAAACATTTCGACGCCCGAAATGTTCATCGTTTTGTTTTTCATACTGACCGAACCAGGCGCATTCGGCCGAACCGTCCGGAAGAACTGGACCGTATCAGCGAGCATTTCAAAACGAACCGCCTTGCCTGCGGCGATTGTCCACGTGTGGACAAACCGAGATTCGAATGGCCGTTTCGTTTTTGCGTGCAGGCCGCGATAAAGACCATGAACGAAGACTTGATCACCCGCTTCCGCGATCTGGTCGGGTGTGACGGTAAGGTTCAACCACGTGCTAATAAATGGAGTCAGCACGTTTTCGATCACGTTTGTTTTACCGTGAAATATTCCCCCGTCGTGACCAGGGAAGGGAGGTTCGACCCAGGTGAGTTCGTCGGCAAAGACAGTCGTCGCACCAGGCAGGTCGCCTCGGCCGACTGCGTCGTAGAACGCCTGAACAATTTTTGGATTGGTTCCGGACATCGATTACTTTCAGATTGGGATTCGTTCGAAAATCGTTGTTATTAAACACGTTCAGTTCTTTTCTGCATTTCCTTGACGAGCGACTTCCAGCGCCTGCTCAAGTTCTGTAATTCGCGCTTGCAGTTCGGCGATCGCAGGCGCGACATCGCGTTGTGCAAACCGTTTGTGAATATGTTGCGGACAATTCATGTCCCAGGCTTCGATTGTGAAGACGATTGCTCGTTCGACTTTACCGGGATAGTCAGCGTCATTCAGTTGGGAAAGCAGCTCGGGATCATCCTCGACGACACGTGCCGTCCCCCATAGTTTCACCCGCTGGCTATTCGCATAGTCCATTAAAAAGATGTATGCCTTGGGGTTTTCCGACAGATTGCCAAGTGTGATGTATTGCCGATTCCCACTGAAATCGGCGAACGCCAGAGTCGTCTCGTCCAGCACTTTCAGAAAACCGGGGCTCCCTCCACGATATTGAATATAGGGCTGCCCTTCGGCGTTGGCCGTGCCGAGATAAAACATGTCGAGCCCCGACAGGAAACCGGCCAGATCAGCAGTGACACGAGTCTTCCAACCCCGTCCCTGCTCGACCCTGGCATAATTGGCACGAGATCCCTTGGCTTGCTGCACACTTTTCACTGCCGGAGTGAAGGCGATATCGCTGGGAAACTGTCGCATCTTAAAATCCTCAATTGTGGTTGACCGCATCTCGACAGGGGAACCCAGATCAGCTTGTGTCTTCATGCTTCATCTTGCTGTACTACTGATTTGGAGTTTTCAGAGAAGCAGTCTCTTCGTACCAAAGTTTGTTCTGCAATTCGGTACTGCTTGACCGAGGACAATCAAGCAGTGACACAGTCTTCCTTGGACGCAAAGTTTCACTTCGTCCCAACGGGGGCCAGCGACACTTCACCGGCCCCTTCCACCCGCTGTTCAACGTGTTAGGCACAACCACAACCGCCAGAAGTTGCACACACCTGCAGAGGCTCGACTTTCGGAATATCGAGCGTCGTATCAGCCACGTTATTCAGGAAATTCGTAAAACAACCGACGACGACACTGGTGACGATCTCAACGATTTCCGTGTCATCGAAGCCCGCTTGACGCACGGCTTGCAGATCGTCGTTATCGACCTTGCCACGGGTTTCCAAGACAGTACTCGCAAACTTCAACGCTGCGTCGGTACGTGCATCCGAGGACGAGGCTTTGCGACCGTCGAGCATCTCTGCGGTCGAAATCCCACCTTTGTTTCCCAGGTAGGTCAGGATCGAGTTGCAGTAATCACAGGTGTTGGCTTCGCTTGTCGCCAGCTTGATCTGATGATGCAGCTTGCCACCGATCTTCGCGCCCCCCATCGCTGTTGAAATCGACAGAAAACTATCGAGCACCGCAGGTGAATTGGCCATCAGCTTGGCAACGTTCGGCGTAGTTCCGAACGCCTTTTCGACGGTCTCCAACAGTTCCCTGGTTCGACCTTGTGCTTTGGCAGGATCGACGGAATGAATTCGTTGCATGGTCATTTTCCCTCATCATTTCTGAGCCTTGAGACAGGTCGGCTCACCGCACTGGTTCGCCTGAACACCCCGCCACGTCAGCCACTAAACATACAGACTTGTCTGTCTTGTAGATGCCAAAAAAAAGAGATGGTTACAAGACTTTTTCATTTTCCACCATTTTGAGAGCCGCATCACGAGCGATCTCCAAGGCATGTGGCGAACCTTCAATCACTGACGTGACAACAGCCCCTTCAACGAGCAGGCCGATTGCCGGAGCGACCTTCGCAGCTCCCTTTCCCAGCGACTCTTCAATAATTCCGGCAATAAATGCCTGAAACCGCTGCTTATGCTCGCGAACAAACTGGGTTCCCGGATGGTTGGGATCAGCCAGTTCGACACAGGCATTCTGAAACGCACAACCTCGAAAACCAGGATTCATGAACCAATCTTTGAGCGTGGCAAAAAAAGCTCGCAATTTGCTTTTCATCCGCTTTTCGTGCTGCTGCATCGCCGCGCCGAAGAAATCCAGAATCTGCACCTCGCGATACTCGAGTACAGCCAGAATCAATTCGTCCTTCGACGGAAAATGCTTATAGAGACTCATCTTGGCGACGTCCGCCTCGGCAATGATCCGATCGATTCCGACCGCACGAAGTCCATGCTGGTAAAACAGCCGATCGGCGGTTTCCAGGATTCGCTGGCGAACGTCAGAAGTCGTGTGTTTCTTTTCCATGGCATGAATATACAGACCTGTCTGTTATTGTCAAGTCAACAATTTGTTGTTTTTATGTGACAAGGAAAAACGCCTTGAACCGAGCGATCGAACTCATCATTAGTGAGTCCGGTGGCTTCCACTGCTCGCATCGATCTTCGGCCCGTCAATCATCGGGTTGAGCAGCCTCAAGCCGTTAAAGATGACCAGCAGCGACGCACCCATATCCGCCGCGATCGCGGCCCACAGGGATGCAAAGCCAAACAGGGTTAACACCACGAACAGAATCTTGATCGCCAGCGCGAAAATGATGTTCGTTCGGATAATATCCAAGGTCCGTCGTGAATGACGTACCAGCCAGGGAAGGCGCGACAGGTCATCCGACATCAAAGCGATATCGGCTGTTTCGAGCGCCGTATCGCTCCCCGCTGCTCCCATCGCGATTCCCAGCGACGAACGGGCCATTGCAGGTGCATCGTTCACTCCGTCTCCAACCATCGCCACCGAACCATACTCGGATACCAGACTTTCGATCGAAGTGACTTTTTCGGCGGGAAGCAAGTCCGCTTTGACTTCGTCCACACCGACAGCCTTTGCAATGACTTGGGCGGTCGAGGCATTGTCGCCCGTCAGCATCACAATGGGCGCGATCCCCAAATCCCGTAATGCCTGTACCGCATTCAAGGCATCAGGTCGAACCGTGTCCGCGAGCGCAACGTAGCCACAAACATGATGTTCGTTTCCTACAATGACAAAGGTCACGCCTTGTTGAGATAGCGTATCCAGGTTCACCAGAAGTTCTTCAGTCGCCTGGCCACGTTCGTCAAGGTAGCGACGGGAACCGAGCCAAAACACTTTGCCATCAAGCCGCGCCGTCGCACCCTTCCCCGGCACCACTTGATAATCTTCAACAGCGCGGATCTGGACGTTTTTAGCTTGTGCGTGGGTCAGGATTGACTTGCCCAGTGGATGCTCACTTCTCGATTCGAGACTTGAGACTCGCTCCAACAGCTCCTCTTCAGAATGTCCGTTCAACGGGACGACTGCCACAACACTCGGTTGACCATGCGTCAGTGTCCCGGTCTTGTCGAATGCAATGGCCTTTAAACGGCCAGGAAGTTCGATAAACGCTCCCCCTTTGATCAGGACTCCTTGACGTGCGGCAGCAGCGATCGCCGCAACGATACTGACGGGTGTCGAGATCACCAGCGCACAAGGACAGGCAATCACGAGCAGGACCAGCGATCGATAAAACCAGTCGTGCCAGCTCCCTCCGACAAGGATTGGCGGAACGACAAAGATGGCAAGCGCCAGTGCCAGCACAACGGGTGTATAGATCCTGGCAAACTTCTCAACCCACTGCTCTGAATGCGATCGCCGGGATTGGGCTTCGCTGACCATCTGGATCAGGTGTGCCAGCGTCGTCGTCCCCGCCGTTTTCGTGCTTTGAATTTCCAGAGCACCATCACCGTTGATCGTCCCGGCGAACACAATATCGCCAACGGATTTCGCGATCGGAAGGCTTTCACCAGTCATCGGGGCCTGGTTGACGTAACTGTTCCCCTGGGTCACTCGTCCATCCAATGGAAACCGTTCACCCGGCTTGACGAGTAACGTTGAACCGACAGAAACCTGATCAGGGGCGACTTCCTTCTGGTGACCATGCGAATCCAAAAGTCGAGCCATCGGCGGCGTCAGATCGAGCAGTGTCTCAACAGCACGACGAGCATGCCCGACGCTCCATTTTTCCAGCAGCAACGAAACAGAAAACAAAAACGCAACGGTCGATGCTTCAAACCAGTCACCGATGGCGGCGGCCCCAACAACCGAAATCGTCATCAATAAATTCATATCGGGCTGAATTCGTCTCAATGCCAAAAACGCCCGTGGCAGCACGAACCATGCTCCCGTCAAAATTCCCAAGCCGTATAAGATACGGACTGGCAACGGGGTTTGATGGGTCATGCCCATCCCTTCCGAACCGATGGCCTCCTGAACGCTCTGTGTCATGACGAGGTGCGTGGCGAAGCCCGCCAACGTCAACAGACCGCTGATCACGGTCAACAGCGTACGACCCCATCGTTGGAAAAAGGTCTGCTTCTGAATCGGTTCCGGGACATTCCGCCAGACAACAGCCGACATCCCTGTACGAGCCACTGCCGTTTGAATCGTTTCCGGTGGGACTTCGCTCGAACAACACGAAACGGTCAGGATCTCGTTAAGCACGTCAAACGACAGATTCCCATCGCCGCCAACGATCGGGCCAAGTTCCTTCTTCAGGACCGAAACTTCTTCGGCGCAGTCCATCCCCGCGATCTTGAACTGCATTTTATCAGAGTGCATGAACTGACGGTCCTTCGAAGGATCAACACGAAATGCATGGACTTATCGCCGTTGCCCTTCGAGATGAATGACGCTCGCCTCTGGACGAATATGTTATGATCCCATGATCATATCCGGCAAGTTGAACCGGATCGTGATCTTCACAAGGGCCTTCGAAGAAGCAAATGATGACATCAAATGTTTGTCACATTCATGAAAAATTCACGAGCGCTGCTGAAACTGGAAAACCGATCAGTTAAGCTTGAGGTTGCGTGATTCGCCTGCCCAAGCCTTCGGAGGTTCGATCACCAAAAAACGGATTTTTATGATCCACCAGCCTGACACGACAGACGATTCGGTTTGAAATGCTTCCCACTGACTCCATATCAAGTCCAACTCGCGGCAAAAACGTCAAACCTTCGGCGGTCATTGATGTCGGAACGACGTCGATCCGCATGGCGATCGCTGAAATTGACGATGCGGGAGGCGTTCGTCATTTGTCCGCACTTTCTCAAGCGGTCAGTCTGGGAAAAGATACGTTTACGCGCGGATCACTGGAAAAAAGCACGATTGAAGAATGCGTGCGAGTGCTGAAAAGCTATCGCCGGGTTCTTGCCGAATACGGAATCGAAG